>NZ_SOFK01000017.1:0-26425 GCF_004402675.1 Cryobacterium sp. MDB2-A-1
GCGCTTCCACTGGTAGAACGCTTGTTTGGAGAAGCGCAACACCCGGCAGGTCACCGTGACGGGGACACCGTCGACGGCCAATTCACGGACCAGCGGGTAGATCATTTTGGGTTGACGTCCCGGGAGAGATACGCGACGGCCCGCCGCATGACCTCGGCTTCCTGCTCGAGCAGCCGGATGCGCTTCTTGGCATCCCGGAGCTCGGTGGATTCCTTCTCGGTCACACCGGGCCTGACGCCTTCTTCGACGTCGGCTTTCTTCAGCCAGTTCGCCAGGCAGGACTCCGAGATCCCGAAGTCCTTCGCGATCTGATTCAGCGGGGCTTCGTGCTTCCGGGCTACCGCGACAACGTCACGGCGGAACTCGGGTGGGTAGGGCTTGGGCATGATGACATCTTTCCAGCGAAGACGAATCTCCACAGGTCAAGAGTCAACCAAACCGGGGGCAGTCCCGTTCGGCCTTGAAGACTGAGTTGAAGGTTTCGGCCATCGCGTTGTCGTAACGGTCGCTTTGGGACCCGACCGAGGCGACAATGCCGACTTCGGTGAAGCGATCGGTACGGCGAATGGCTCACCTTGTTCAAGACATACGCTCGCAAGATCTGCCTGCTAGTTGTACCTTGCGTGCGGTGGGCTTTCCTCTGAGTCGTGTCGTGTTGTCGATCCGGCCGGGCGGGATGACGTTAGTGTGCCGGGATCTGGTCGAGGTTGAGGTCGGCGGCGGCGAGCACGTCGGCACCCGCGTCGCGGAGGGCGGCCATGAAGGCGGCCTGGACGGAGGCCCCGGGAACTTCGGTGCCTTGGAACTCGAAGTCGGGTGCGGCGCACGCGTCATGCACGACGGTGACGAGGAGGCCGAGGTCGAGCGCGGCCCTGGCGGTGGCGTCGATGCACATGCTGCTCATCATGCCCATGATGACGAGGTGTTCGATGTCCTCGTCCCGGAGCAGCTGTTCGAGCCCGGTGCCGATGAAGGCGTTCGGGGAGCCCTTGGTCAAGTGGTGTTCGGTCGCCACCGGCGCTACGAGCGGGTAGATCTCGGCCCCCGCGGTCCCGGGGACGAAGAACGTCGCATCCGCCTCGGTGGCGAGGTGCTGGAAGTGCATGACAGGGGTTCCGATCGCACGGGCCGCGTCGAGGACGCCCCGGGCGATGACCGCAGCGGACTCACTCCCGGTGAGGGGATATGCACCCCCGGGGAAGTAGTCGTTCTGAATGTCAATGACCACAATTCCAGTGCTCACACCTGCTCCGCTTCGTTTTTTTGTGCCATCTTCCCACATCACTCTCATCGTCACGGGCAGGAATTGATCGACGAGAACCAGGTCGATGCGCCGACGTGGGCCTGCCGTTTCGCGCACTCAGCTGCACGTAACCTTGGTGCTCGCCGGTCGGACTGTCCCGCTGGTCGTTTTTGTGCTGCTCGGCGGTGCCTGGGCTGACCGATTGCCGCGCAAGAGCCTCATGGTCACCAGCGATTTGGTGCGGTTGTGCACGCAGGGTGCGTGCGCTGATCCTGACGCAGCATGCCCCGGTGCTTTGGGCGATGGTCCTGCTGCAGGCGGGTAACGGTGCGGCGAGTGCTTTCTTTCGGCCCGAATCCACGGGACTGGCGCAGGAGGTTGTTCGCGTCGCCGAGCGGCAGAGCGCAAATGGGTTACTGTCGGCGAGGAGCAGCATCTTCGCCCACGCAGGCCCGGTGATCGCCGCCGTGCTCATCGCCCTTGTCGGCAATGCTTGGGCGGTCGGGGCGCCCTGCGAATTTTGACCGAGGTCGTCGCCGCGATCGAAGTCGACATCGGATGGTCGGTGGCCTTGTTCGGCATCACCTACTTCGTGATCCTTAACGGTGACTTCGGCACTCAAGGCGGCCGTGCGAGAGAATCCAGTGAGGGCGCCCATGATCATGGGGGCCAGCGTCATAAGTGCGCGGACCTACATGTGATTTTCGATCACCCGTCATAAACAGACGAGCGGGCTGACCTGGGAGAGCTCTTGACGATCGTCCGTGCCGACGTTCGTCTGCCTTTCGGTCCGAGTCAGGCGGTGACGACGTGCAGCGTCAGCTTTTCCGGTCGTTAGAAATTTGCGCGGGCGGCGAGATAAAGCGCTCCAACGAGTTCGGCTCGGCTTCCGTGTTCTGCCGCTGCAACGGTCATTCCTTGAGCTGCTGCAGGTTGCGCATACTGATCGATACCCAGTCTGATGCCGGTGAGAAGCGCAGGATTGGCCGTTCCGAGTGTGCCGCCGACCACTAAGAGACTGGGGTTGAGCAGGTTACACAGCGAGGACAAGGCTTGACCCACGGTACGACCGGCGTCGCTGAAGATGCGGTCCGTGATTTCATCTGCGAAGGGGAGGCTGTCGATTCGGTCGATGGTGACGCCTTCATGGCTGTGGGCTAGCTGCGCGACGACGCTGTCGACTGAAACCACTGCCTCAAGACACCCTCGGCTACCGCAGCGACACAGCTCCGCGTTGTTTTCGAGTCGATTATGTCCTATTTCTCCAGCTAATCCTGCTGAGCCTTTGTAGATTCGGCCTCCCAGAATGAGTGCCGCTCCGATGCCGTCGGAAATTTTCACGTAAAGAACGTCATCATGCCCGGATGCCACACCGCGCCGATGTTCTCCGATCGCGCCGAGGACTGCATCATTTTCTACCAGCACGCTGTGCCCCAAGCGCCGCTGTAGCTCTGCAGCCGGATCAAGCCCGACCCAGCCCGACAAAATCGTGGGCGATCGGACTACTCCGCGTTGCGCGTCCACGGGGCCCGGGATACCCGCAACAATCGTGACAAGATCGCCGACTTCGTATTTTTCACATAACCGGTCGAGAAGCTCGCAGGCCGCATTCATTGCCTCCTGCGCGTCCAAGTCGACGTTCAGCAACGTCGTCGCGCTCGCAATCTCCGCGCCAGAACCATCAGCCAGTGCCACGGAAATGTGCTTGTGGCCAAAATCGATACCCGCTACCCATCCCGACAATGGAGTCGGGAGCAGACGTAGAGCTGGTCGACCGCTCCCCGATCCCTTGCCCTTCGCGAGAGGGTCGACCTCCACCACACGGCCTTCGCGTAAAAGCCGACGCACCAGGAATGTGACACCGCTTGGGGACATCAACGTCGATGAGGCCAGTTCTGAACGAGAAAGTCCCTCGGGGGCAAGCCGAATACGGTCGTACAGGTCTTCAAGGGCCCTATCTCGCGGGGCGACAGCTCGTACATCGGTCACCTTGCCAGCATAGGCAGTGTGATGGTGCCAAAAAAATCTTTCTTGCGGTGAATGGCCAAAAAAAAGACAGAAATACAGTCTTTTAGGCATTGACTGACGAGAAAATTCGCGGTTCACTTGCACCAGCCTCGGTACCCGTGCTTGTTCTGCGCACAGCAGTAAAGACGCCGAAGATGCTTGCTTCCGGGTCGGAGACGACTCGGGAGAGCTGGATCAATCCTGTAATGGTGTCAGAGAGGACAACCGTGAATCAGATCAGCAATCAGGGGCGACGTGACAGGAGGGTCGCAAAGACCGCGCTGTCCATGTGCGCAGGGGGTGTCGGCATTGCGCTGGTATTGAGCATGGCCTCAGGGACGCTTGTGGCGGCCGCCGCGCAGCCAACCCCGGCGACCACCCCCCGGGTCTCACCGGCCACCGCCTCGGATGCCCCATTTACGAAGACTGTCTCATATCTTCTTTCCCAGATGACCCCGGGCGAAGAGGTTGCCGTAGTCGAGCATGGCGTCGATCCAGATAACCACGGCCAAGCAGGCTACCTGGCCGGGGTTCCCCGACTTGGCGTCCCCGCGATCCGGCATGCTGACGCCTTGGGCATCAACGTATACGCCGACGGAACAGCATTCCCCACCCGACTTGGACTCGCCTCTTCCTTCGACCGCAATGCGTACAACGTCCTCGGTGAAGAAGTCGGAAAACAGGGGAGGGCTCTGGGCGTAGATCTCGTTTACGGTCCCCAGGTCGATATGGCGCGCTACCCTTCCTGGTCCAGGAATTTGACTACGAATGGTGAAGACGCGTTCGTCTCCTCCCAGTTCTCTGCGGCCGAGATCAACGGCATTCAGAGCACCGGTCTCATGTCACAGGTCAAACACGTGTCGTTCTACAACGGCCAAGATCGAGACACACCGTCGCTGATCGGATCACAGGCGGCCCACGAGATCTACCTCGCACCAGCGCAGTCCGCAATCCAGCAGGGCGGCGTCAGCTCGGTGATGTGCTCTTACGCGATCTTCCAGATTGTCGGCGAGCAAAGCGCACCACAGTACGCCTGCTCGAACTCCAATCTCCTCACCAACATCGTCAAGAATCAGTTCCAACTCAAGGGTTTCATCACGTCCGACTACACCGCCAGCAAGGCAACGTCGGACGTCCTAGCTGGGATGGACAATGAGTTCGCCTCCAGCAACCTTTCGGCGTCCAAGCTGGTCCCACTCATCGACTTGACGTCATCATCGTTTAGTGCACCTTATGCCGCTGCGACGGCCAATGCGGTCGCGCGCATGCTGTACGAGTACGAGCGCTTCGGCCTGCTTGACAACAGCAAGATTCCCACTGCGCACGAGTCGGCGGTACCACAGCACGGCGACGTCACATCGACCTACAACGGCACGAGCGTTGACAAGCAGAGTGGCGATAATGTCGCTCTGGCGCTGGCCGAGGAAAGCGGCGTTCTCCTGAAGAATGACAAGGATGCTCTTCCCCTGTCGACGAACAAAACCGTCGCGGTCGTCGGGCCCACCTCGACGCTCCTACCCGCAAGCCCTGGCGGCGAACGAGCTCGCGGCTTTGGCGACCAGGTCCAATACACCCCGCTCAAGGCCGTCACGGCGCAGGTGGGTTCGGCAAACGTCACCTCCGCGCCGGGCGTGGACTGGATCGGGGACACCGTCCCCACCGCCAACCTGAGAGTGACGAAGGACGCGAACGCCCTGCCCGGCCTCACCCGTGCGAGCGCCGATGGCTCCACGACCGTTGATAGCACCATTGACGGCCAGCAGACGACCCTTGCCAAGGGCGGCCAGTACACCTGGACTGGTTACCTGAACGTCACCACAGCCGACACCTACGGGCTGCTTCTCCAGCGGCCATACGGGATTAACACGGGCAACAAGTCGGCGTACAACGGCGGCATCCAGCAGGAGCCCAGCCGCAACGCTCCGCCGGAGCCGCTCAGCCTCAGCGTTGATGATGCTGCGCAGACGATCGTGAACCCTGGAGGGAACATCCTGCCGAACGCATTCCCTGGCGGGGAGCGTGCGTCCAATAACCAGTACCTCGGCAAGCAGAACCTGGGCGTGAGCCTGGAACTATCGGTCGGACTGCACAAGATCAGCTTCACCTACAAACCGACTCTCACAACAGCCACGGCACCAACGGTCCGCTTCGCCTGGGCCCCCCTGGCACAGAACACAGCCAAAGCAGTCGCGGCGGCGAAGACGAACGATGAAACTGTCATTTTCGTCGATGACTCCACCCCGGGGATCACTCAGGGTGCCGGACCGAACTCGTCTACGTCGGCCGCCCTTCGGAACCTCAACAAGACGCAGGTAGAACTCATCAACACAGTGAGTGCCGCAGCCCATGCGGCCGGCCACAAAGCCGTTGTCGTCCTCAACTCCGGAACCGCCGTGGCAATGCCCTGGGTCAACAACGTCGATGCTGTCCTCGAGATGTGGTATCCGGGCGAACGGGGCGGCGAGGCAACATCCAACCTGCTCTACGGGCTGGTGAACCCATCGGGCAAACTCCCGATGACGTTCCCCAAGAACGACGACTCCACGCCCTTTTCCAGCAACCTCGAGCGCACCACCGGAACGCAGACCGGAACGGAGACCAGACCGTCAATCAAATGGACAGACGGAGTCGATGTGGGCTACCGCTGGTACACCGACCCGACGGCGAACGTCAATGGTTATGAGCCGCTTTACCCGTTCGGTTTCGGGCTCTCCTACACGACGTTTCGGTACTCCGGGCTTCGCGTGAAGAACGCGAAGGACGGCGGGCTTGACGTCACGTTCACCGTCAAGAACACGGGCGAGAAGGACGGAGCAGACTCCCCTCAGGTGTACATCGGAGCTTCCCCAGATCTTGCCGTGCCGACTTATGACGCCAATGGCATCGTAACTGGCGGGTTCCAACAGTCCGCACAGAAGCTGGTGCAGTTCGATCACATCCAACTGGCCACCGGTCAGTCGAAGACGGCAACCCTCCACGTCGACCGGCAGCAGGTATCCGCCTGGGACACTATCGGTCAGAAGTGGGTGATTGGATCGGGTGACCGAATGATCTCCCTTGGCGCCTCATCCGAAGAACTCGTTTTATCGGTTACCCGGAAAGTGCGGTAACCCGTGTTCGCTCCCACGCTGTGGCCGCGGGAAGACAAAGGCTCGCGCTCGACAACGTCTAACTGAACCCCGCGTAGTTCCTGTGGCTGGGCGACCCATGCAAAGGTCGCCCAGCGGGATCAATACCTCGGGGTTGTAAGCCTCTACCGTCGGCTCAACACGACTCTGCCGCGGGCAAGTGTGGTGTCGTCCCCGGGTAGCAGCTGGCTCGGCTTATTCCGCGGCCTGACCGCGCGCGGCCTCACCGGGTTTAAGCTCGTCACCAGCGACGCTCACGCCGGTCTCGTGGCAGCGATCGGGGCGGCCTTGACTGGCGCGACCTGGCAGCGCTGCCGCACCCACTACGCCGCGAATCTGATGTCCGCGACCCCGAAGTCTAGCTGGCCGTGGGTGAAGACCCTGCTCCACTTGCGTCTATGAACAGCCCGACAAGGACGCCGTCCACGCCCAG
Source organism: Cryobacterium sp. MDB2-A-1 (assembly GCF_004402675.1). Lineage (NCBI taxonomy): Bacteria > Bacillati > Actinomycetota > Actinomycetes > Micrococcales > Microbacteriaceae > Cryobacterium > Cryobacterium sp. MDB2-A-1. The sequence goes on from NZ_SOFK01000017.1 coordinate 6,812, forward strand.
TTCGGCCGGGTCCTGAACGCCCTCGAGGAGAAGCTCCCCGCGGTCGACACCCACCTTGAGGCGGCCCGGGCGGACGTTCTCGCGTTCACCGGGCTTCCGAAGGAGAGCTGGCGTCAGCTCTGGTCCAACACCCCACAGGAACGCCTCAATCGCGAGATCTGCCGCCGCACCGACGTCGTGGGCATCTTCCCCGACCGCGGCTCCCTTATCCGGCTCGTCGGAGCGGTCCTGGCCGAACAACACGACGAATGGATCGAAGGCCGCCGCTACCTCGGCCTCGACGTCCTCAGCCGCTCACGCCTCACCCCAATCCCGACCGAGGAGGAGGAACCCACAACCGAACTCAGCGCCCTCAGCGCCTAGAAATCCAAGAATCACGCGGAAAACTCGGTACACCACACATTTGGACTTGACCCGTTGTGAATCACGGCGGACGGAGGGAGTAAGGGATCTGGGCACTGCCCATTATCGAAAGCGCCCTGCTGCCGCGATTCACAAAGACCGGAGTTGTAAGCAGGGTCCTGAGACCTCGCGTAAACAAGGCTCTGAGACATGGTGTCAACAACGTCATGAGACAGGTTGTAAACAAAGAGCTGAGACAGGACATACCAGCTGCGCGGACTGGCACTACCATCAAGCGCTACTCGCCAAGCACGATCGATGACCCGGACCATCCGTTTTGGCTGCCTATTCGATCGCGTGTGGGCTTCATCACCGGAAGTGCAGGATCACAGGATCATCACAAAAACTGGTTCAACGTTTTGGAAGCGGGGCACCCGCCGCAATCCGAGTTCCCACAAGGTCGGGCATCGGTGGCTGTGTCAGCGTCGTTCATGGGCGATATTCAACTTTTATGGCCCACGATCGATCAGCGTTTTGTCTTGTTTCTTCAGCGCTTCGCTCATTCCGGGCGGCGGACTGAAGTGCCTAGACTCACCATATGTTCAAAGAAAAGTTCCTATGGTCGGCTGTCGCCCTTCCATGGGGAGCGAGCTGCCGACACGGAGCGCCAGGTTGAACGCAAGAACCGCCTCGTTGGCCCCGAAGAAGCCGATTTTGGCGGCTACTGCACATCACGAAACCCTGTTTTAAAGCGCAAATATCATGCGAGTGCCGGGGCCACAACCTTGCAGAACTGTGCCCGTCCGACCGCGCTAAACACAATGTTGCGTCCCAAGCCCAGTACCTCAACGAGGAGAGAAAATGAAACGCATCAGGACGATTGCAGCAGTGGTAGCTGTGGCGGCGGTATTCGCTACGACCGCATGTACCAGCACGCCACCCGGGTCCTCTTCTGATCCTTCAGAGAAGGCAAACCTCACGTTTTGGTCATGGGTGCCCGGCGTGGACAAGGCCGTGGACCTTTGGAACAAAGAAAACCCGAATATTCAGGTCAAGTTGGAGCAAACACCTGCGGGAAGCTCCGGAACGTACGCGAAGATGTACTCCGCTTTGAAGGCAGGCAAGGGGGCGCCCGATCTCGCTCAGATCGAATACCAGGAACTTCCCGGCTTCGTTCTTGAAAATGGTCTTGTTGATCTCAAGCCACTCGGGATGGGCGTCGAGAGCAGCAAATTCGTGGACTGGCAGCTGGGGCAGTCAACATTCGGCGACTCCGTGTACGCGGTGCCTCAAGCATCCGGACCGATGGGCTTGTACTACAGGGAGGATATCTTCTCCGCCCTGGGGCTGAAGGCTCCGGCGACGTGGGACGAATATGCCGTGGCCGCCAAAACCATTCACGACGCGAACCCGGCTCAATATATCAATACTTTCGCCCCTGGTAACTCAGCGTGGTTTACGGCTCTCGCGTGGCAGGCAGGCGCGAAGTGGTTCGGCCTCGATGGAGATACTTGGACCGTGAACATCGACTCGGACACCACACTCAAAGTTGCCTCCTACTGGGACAAACTTCGCGAAGCCGGGCTCATCAAGACCGAACCTGATTTCGCCAACGGGTGGTACAGCGATCTCCAGAACGGCAATATCGTCGCCTGGCCGTCTGCCCAATGGGGCGGGTCCATCCTCTCGGGGAACGCACCGACAACTGCAGGGAAATGGAAGGTCGCCCCACTGCCGCAGTGGGATAGCACCTACGCCTCCGCGAACTGGGGTGGCTCGAGCACCGCAGTGCTCAAGGGCACGTCGAACGCGCAGGCTGCGGAGAAGTTCGCGGTCTGGCTCAATACTGACCCGCAGAGCATCAGCCTTCTTCTCGCTGGCGGCTACGGCTGGCCCGCAGCGAAGAACGCGCTTGCCGGATCTACTCTCGACAAACCAGAGGAATTCCTCGGTGGCCAGAACGCAAACAAAGACGTCTTCAAGAAGTCTGACGAGTCCATCAATACGTCGTGGGGTTGGATACCGACAACTGCCAACACCTACACGCACCTAAACGATGGCTTCCAAGCGGCCGTTGAAGGCCACGGGACTTTCGTGGACGCTGTGAAGGCCGCCCAGACCGCGACGATTGCTGACTTGGAGGCGAAGGGCTTAAAAGTTCGCGCAGGGGACTGACAAACAGGACGCTGCGGGGTCAGACCGTACGATCATGATCCGGCCCCGCTTCCCCCCTCACGGCTACACCCAAACACCACAGAAATCATCCAGGAATTGCAGAGAAAGACAGCGTCATGACAACCACGCGATCCAGACACCGACTAACGATAACCGGGCTACTTGGCCCTTTTATCGTCCTCTTCACGCTGACGATGGTCCTGCCCCTTGTCTATGCGATCTACGAGAGCGTGACCGGCATCCAACGTTCTGGCGCATTCGGTCAGGGCGGTAGCAGCCCCGTTTTCGTTGGCCTAGACAACTACATCACCGCACTTGGTGCCTCGGCGTTCGTCGCCAGCCTCGGCCGGGTCCTCCTGTTCGCAGTCGTTCAGGTACCGGTCATGATTATCCTCGCCACCGCTCTGGCGCTCCTGCTCGACGCAGCATCTGCCTGGGGTGTGCGGTTCTTCCGATCGGCGTACTTCTTGCCGTACGGGGTACCTGGTGTTATCGCTTCGATTCTGTGGGGTTTTCTCTACACCCCGGGACTGAGCCCGCTGGTCAACTTCGGGTCAGCTCTCGGACTGAATCTCGACTTCCTCGGTGGAGGTTCGATCCTGTGGTCCATCGCCAACATCGTCACCTGGCAGTATGCCGGCTACAACATGCTTGTGATCGTCGCCCAACTGAAATCTATCGACGCTGATCTCTTCGAAGCAGCCTCCATCGATGGCGCGAACGCATGGCAGGTCATCACCCGGATCAAGCTGCCGCTTATCCGCCCGGCCATCGTGCTCACGACTGTTTTCACAATCATCGGAACCATCCAACTCTTCGCAGAGCCGCTCGTCCTCAAACCGCTTTCGAGCGCAATCACCTCTAGCTTCACGCCCAACCTTTCTGCCTATAACGAGGCATTTGCGAATAACAACTACAACCTTGCCGCCGCAGAGTCAGTCCTTCTGGCACTCGTCGCATGCGCGTTCTCATTCGGATTTCTCAAACTCGTCACTCGAGGGGGGAGCCCATCATGACAACCACCGAACGCGCTTACACCGGCAAAAAAGGAAAGAATCAGTCGTCAAAGCAACCAAGCACGGTCCAAAAGCCACGCAAGATTCAGCGCAGCCCCGGCTGGAGAATTCTGGTAACCGCTGCCCTTGCGGTTGCCGCCGTCTACTTTCTCTTTCCGGTGTATTGGCTCACAATCGCCGCCACCAAATCCACAAGTAGCCTATTTGGGTCTTCCGGGTTGGCCCTGGACAACCCTCAGCTGTTGACCAACCTGGTCAATGTCGTGACGTACAACGGCGGAATCTTCGGCCGATGGGCGCTCAACAGCGTCCTATATTCCGGAGTCGGCGCCGTCGTGGCCACAATCTGCTCTCTCGCGGCTGGATACTGCTTAGCAAAATTCACCTTCCGCGGCCGCGAGGTCTGGTTCAACATCATTCTGGCCGGCGTAATGATTCCCGGAACAGCACTGGCTCTTCCGCTGTTCCTACTCATGAGCCAAGTCGGCCTCGTCAATACCTACTGGTCTGTGCTCCTCCCTTCCCTCGTGAGCCCGTTCGGTGTCTATCTCGGCCGCATCTACGCGCAAGCCGCCGTCCCAGACAGTCTTCTTGAGGCATCGCGTCTCGATGGGGCCGGAGAATTCCGGATCTTCTTCACTCTTGTCCTGCGATTGATGATGCCCGCCGCCGTGACGATCTTCTTGTTCCAATTTATCGGCATCTGGAACAACTTTTTTCTGCCGCTCGTCATGCTCTCCGACCAAAGCCTCTATCCAATTACCCTCGGTCTCGTCCAATGGCAGAGTGTCTCAGATCGTCACCCCGAGTTGTACCAACTGGCTATCGGTGGCGCCTTCCTATCCGTCATCCCGATCATGATCGCCATCGTGAGCCTGCAACGATTTTGGAAGGCGGGTCTTACCGAAGGAAGCGTCAAGGGATGAAACGTTCCTCAAATACCCTCCATGATCGATAGAAGGAACCGATGACTCCCTCACGTCTCACCACGACCCCAGCGCAACTTCCCGCCAAGCTGACGATCACCCTCTGGGACTTCACCTGGTATACTCAAACAGCCAAGGGCGAACCCTTTTACGATCTTGATCGTGCCTTCGCTGAAGCCGTCGATCGCGGCTACAACACCGTTCGCATCTGCGCGGCGCCCCTGCTCCTCTTCGGAGAACACGATATCGACACGAAGGCGCTTCAATTCGTGAACATGGGCGGCGACACCGGTCAGCGCACGAGGTGGTACAACGCCGCCGGGGGCGCCGTGCTCAATGGACGCGCCCACCTCTTGGCTCTTTTTAAAGCGGCCAAGCGTCACGGCTGCTTCGTGATCATCTCGTCATGGGAATACCAGCAAAGTTCCGCATTTCTCTCCAACTCATCGTGGCACGACATGCTCCGCGCAATTCCCGCGAAGAATCGGCACGAGGCACTCGCCCATGCCGAGGCGAAACTGGTGACGTACCTCAAGAAAGAGTCACTTGACGACCGCATAGCGTATGTCGAGATCCACAACGAGGTCGACCTATCCCGCCTAACAGAAGTCCCATCGGAGGGCCTCGATACTTTCTGGGCGCAACGACCGTATCTGGAGAATGCCCTCCGGCTTCTACAGGACGCCCATCCCGACGTCTTATCGACAGTGTGCTACGGCATTCCGCCTTACCTAGACCTCGCATCCATCCCCGACAACGCGCAAGTGGCACACCAACACTTCTACATCTACGGAGTCCTTGCTTCTCTCGAAGCATGGGCGCAGGTTCGCGCAGAGCCGCCAATTTTCCCAACCGAGGAACTGAAGTCCATTCTCAGAGACGACGCACCCCCGTTCGACGAATGGACTACAACGATCGAACCGTGGCGGTTACAAGCGACGGGCATCACCACAAGCATGTTCTATGCCTACGACTGGGTGGACCCGATCGCCTGGGACGCGTGGCTGTACCGGCACTTCGCAGAGCATGAAATTGCTATGAAACAGGCGTTGGAGGCCCGGTTGCAGGCCGTCATGATCTGGGCCACCTACCACGACGTACCTGCGGTGATCGGCGAAGGTTGGATCGGATACACGCCTCTTGAGGCCGATTTCGAGGATGGGCCAGTCGGACAATACTTCGCGGCCTACGCCGTGCAACGATGCGCCGACCTGGGCTACTGGGGAACGTTGCCCGGGTCAAACTCCGCTCCGCACCACCCGGGGTGGGCGAACATCGAATTCCAACGACGACTGAACAGGCTATTTCAGGAAGCAAAATAGCGCAATTCAAAGAAGCGTGCTCACTATTTGTGAGCAGCTTCATACCCGCCCCGGCGCCGTCGCGCCCGAAAGCGCAGTGTCGCAATGTGAAACCCGTTCGCGCAAAACCAGGAGTTGCGCGGCATCCCCGAGCGACCGCCTAATCCATGGTTTCGTGAAGTCTTGTCGAGCACTGAAGTAAGAAACGTCCAGCAAATAGGGTCAGATGCGTCACTGTGACGCACGTATTGCGGCGGGTAAAAAGTTGTTTTGTCTAGGTTGTCCATTGAATTGTGTATTCCGGACCCAAGCTGACCAACCATATGCTCGCTCTATGCTCACCGAAGGGCCCTCACGGGCATCAAAAATTACTCTCCCCTCAATTCCCGCTGCCCTGGCAGCTGCGCCCGTGGCAGCATGGTCCGAACCAATCAGCATCGACACATACCTCCCAGAGACACCGGACCACTTTCCCGCGTTTCTTGAAACTCGCGTCTACCAAGGCTCGTCGGGACGGGTGTTCCCATTGCCATTCCACGAACGCATCAGTCAGACCAAGTCTCCTCACCTGTGGCAAGCGATACATCTCGAAAACGAGTGGCTCCGTCTGGTAATCCTTCCAGAGCTCGGCGGCCGGATACACATCGCTTATGACAAAGTAGCTAAGTACGACATGTTCTATCGCAACAACGTCATCAAGCCCGCTCTCGTGGGCCTCGCGGGGCCTTGGATCTCGGGGGGGATTGAGTTCAATTGGCCTCAGCACCATCGCCCGGCCACATTCCTCCCGACCGACGTCAGTATTGAGCACGAAGATGACGGCTCGGTGACTGTCTGGTGCTCCGACCATGATCCGTTTGCTCGGATGAAGGGTATGCACGGTATCCGACTGCGGCCGAATAGCTCAAAGATCGAAGCGCGGGTGCGCCTCTACAACCGGTCCGAAACTCGCCAGACGTTCCTGTGGTGGGCAAACGTCGCGGCCGCCGTCAATGACGACTACCAGTCGTTCTTCCCAACAGATGTCAACTACGTCGCTGACCATGCCAAGCGTGCCATCGTAAGTTTCCCGCACGCCCGGACGTCCTATTACGGCATCGACTACCCGAGCCGGGTTACCCCGGAGAGCCCCGATGCTGATCGGCTGGACTGGTATCGCAACATTCCCGTGCCGACCTCGTACATGGTTACGTCTACCGACGGCGAATTCTTTGGTGGATACGATCACGGCCGAAATGCCGGCTTTGTTCACTGGGCCAGCCGCGACATTTCCCCGGGCAAGAAACAGTGGACTTGGGGCAACGCACCATTTGGGTGGGCTTGGGATAGCAATCTTACCGATGCCGATGGTCCGTACGTGGAGCTGATGGCCGGCGTCTACACCGACAACCAGCCTGACTTTGCGTATCTGGCCGCCGGCGAGACGAAGACGTTTAGCCAATTCTGGTATCCGCTTAGCCAGATAGGACCGGCTCAGGAGGCAAGTGCTGATGTGGCCGCCCGGCTAGACATCACCGAAGCCGGAGCGCGCATCGGAATAGTTTCATCTGAAGTCATTCCGCACGCCCACGTACGACTAAGCGCAAGCAATGGTCGCGTTCTCTACGATGGCACCCACCGTCTAAGCCCTGCGGGTCCGTTCCTTTATGATGTCTCTTTTTGCCAAGAGCAGCCAGGCGATGAACTTGAGCTACGCATCTTTACCGACGAGAAAACCATGCTCACTCTCAATCCACGACAGGATGAAGAGATCACTGAGCAACCCCGGCACGCTGAAGAACCGGCCGCTCCCAGCGATGTCGGCACCATCGACGAACTAGTTCAAATCGCCGTCTATCTCGACCAGTATCGACACGCGACGCGATCCTCGGAACCCTACTGGCGTGAAATCCTGACCCGGGATCCCCAGGAGTCACGAGCCACTGCCGGACTCGGTGAACGGCTCTATGACTGCGCCGACTATGAGGGCGCCGTCGAGATGCTGTCCCGAAGTGTGACTCGCCGCACTCAATGGGCACCCACTCCACTGGATGGATCAGCACACTACCGGCTCGGCCTCGCCCTCTCGCGGCTCGGACGGCAGCGAGAGGCGCTCAACGTTCTCGCACGTGCGTCATGGGACAACGCGTACGTAGTCCCGGCACGCTATCTTCTCGCTCGTGAGCACGCCAAGATGGGGCAGATCGACGTCGCTATCAAAACGCTTCGAGACGTACTCACAACGGATAATCGCCACCTGCAGGCAGCCGACTTGCTCGCGCTTCTACTCCAGACGGCCGGCCACGTTGCCGAAGCCGACCAGGTTCTCGCGAATACCCTCAGCCAAGATCCGCTCGATGCATGGGCACTACACCTCCGCAAGCAGCCCGTCACGTCGGACGCCACGGTAATGCTCGACGTCGCGCTTGAATACGCCGCCGCAGGATTCATCGATCACGCACTTACGGCACTAGACGACGCAGCGGCGCTCCTTCCCATTCTTGCGCCCGGGCAAGTAAACGTAGGGCCACTAATCTCTTACCACCGTGCCGCTCTCCTCCACCAAGCCGGCAAAGCACAGGAGGCCAGAGCCGCTGTAGATGCAGCCAGCCGTGGGTCCTCAAAACTCACTCTCCCATCACGCCTCGATGATGTCGATGCGCTCCGAACGGCTCTCGAAATTAAACCGGGTGACCCACTCGCAGCCTCCCTGCTAGGGCACTGGTACTACGACCGTCGCCGATATGCTGACGCGATCCGCCTCTGGCACCTCTCGCTCAGCTCCACCCCGTCCACTGAAGTAGCGACCGTCGTCCATCGGAATCTCGGCATCGCCTCCTACAACGTGCTCCGCGACTTCGATGCCGCGACCGATCACTACCACTGTGCCCTCAACGGGGAACCTGGCAACGCGAAACTCTGGTTTGAATTTGACCAGCTTTCTGCGCGGCTTGGGACGTCCACCGAGGAACGTTTTATACAGCTGGAGAAACGCCAGGAAATCGTGAACCAGCGTGACGACTTGACGGTGTCATTTGCGCAACTTCTGATCGATGTCGACCGAGCGCGCGATGCTCAAACTCTCCTCGCTGAAAGACAGTTCCAACCATGGGAAGGCGGCGAGGGGCAAGTCCTCGCTGCCTGGGATCGGGCCGCCCTCTCCCTAGCTCGGAGCGCCAATACCTCGAATAATCACGAACTGGCCATCAGGCTCTTAGAAGCAGCACTGCGACCTCCGCAAAACCTCGGCGAGGGGCGGCATCCCCTAGCCAACGTCTCCGAACTGCAGTTGGCGCTTGGAGATTCCTGGGCAGGAGCTGGCGACATGTGCGCGGCCGAAGGGCACTGGCAACAGGCTGCACAGTCAACCGGTGACTTCACCAAGATGTCGGCAACACCATTCAGCACCCAGACACACCACGCGATCGTGGCACTCCACAGACTTGGACGCCATGAGCAGGCGCAGCAAGTCGCCCAGAAACTCGACACGTGGGTAAATGAATATGAGGAATCAGTGGCAAAAATTGACTTCTTTGCAACGAGCCTTCCCACAATGCTGCTGTTCATTGACGACCCAGCAGCCGAACGCGACCACGTCGTCTCGACTATCCGCACACAACTCTCGATACTCAAAAATATGGATAGTTCCACTCGGGAAACGGCGAACTCCTAGGGCAGGCCCCGAAGGGAAACACCACAGCCAGCAATCCCACACTTCCAACTTCCAGGGCTTCCCTACGAACATGAGGAGACATCATGACCGCTCCCTCATCTCCATCACCCTTCCCCGCAGGAATGAAGCGGCGGAGTTTCCTTTCCAGTGCTTTGTGCGGTGTTGGAATCGTCGCACTACCGGTGCGGTCGACAGCTGCGCAAGCGACGGCGGCTGTCACCCCAGGAGAAATGCCTATTCTCGATACCCATCCTCCAACTGAGCCGTCTGGCACGCACGTGCAGCGAGTCGGCGAAACCAAAGTGGTCTTCTCTTATGAGCGGTGCTGCCCAGCTTCGATGGCTGGCGCACTAGAGAACCTGAACGGGAATACATCGACCTCGATGGACAATGGCGTTTTGCATCTGACCCCGAGGTTATCGGGCTGGACGGCGGCTGGAACAACTCCAGATTCGACGACAGTGAATGGCAAAGTATCGCCGTCCCTTCCGCGCGGGACTTGCTCGCCACAGCAGCTTTCGGCTCTCTGGATGGTAGCCACTTCGGCGGGGGTACGGCATTCCTCGACTGCTATGCCTGATGCCGGCGTGAAGTGAAACTATTCGGCGGTCGGACGGAGCGTCATCTGCGCCTTAATTTCCGAGCCGTTGGCTACAGCGCCGATGTGTGGCTCGACGGAGTTCCCCTAGGTAAGTATGAAGGCGCTCACACGCTGTTCTCCTTGCCGATCACCGACCGACTCGATCAGGCCTAGCCGATTGCACACACTCGCCGTTCGCATGTTTCTTCGGACTTCCCACACCTCGTACAGTCCGCCATGCCAGCCAGTCACTGACGACTTTGAGATCCCATACAAGCCCGTCGACTACTGGTCATATGCTGGCATCATGCGTTCAGTCTGGCTCGAAAGTGTCGCTCCAACATCGTTGAGCAAGGTGCTCATCACAACCGCAGATGGTCAACTTGACGCGCGGATTCTCTTCGAAAACCATGGTCATGCGGACTTCACCGGAAACGTACAGCTCGACCCTAGTTCCGAGTCCACGGCAGAGACCATGTCCATTCCGAGACCAATGCACTCACCGTCCAAGCAACTCTCTGCACAACTACCCCCGGCCGCGACGGACGCCACCACCCCGTCGACCGATTGACGACGAACTGCGGCGTCCGTGATCTCCGCATCGCCAACGGTCAACTAGACATGAACGGGGATATTCTGTTCCTAAAGGCGATCCGAGACCACTCAAAATGTGGCGGTGGTCCTGGACTATGAAGTTGTCAGTTCACCAACTTGAAAGCGGCGACCCGTCTCTCGAGTTATATCGGATCAGCAACGAATACTTGCAGCTCGTCTTCCTGCCATCCGTTGGGGGTCGCCTTCTGTCTCTCCAGATCGCAGGGAAAGAACTGCTGTGGATCAACCCGGATTTCTTTGACAGAAAATTTCGCGCTCTTAAGCCGAGGCTGTCCTGGGCAACACTGGACGGCACGTTCGCCTCTTGGGCCAACGTCGGTGGTTCCAAGACCTGGCCGGCACCGCAAGGAGAAAGTGCAGGGCAATGGGCGGGCCCACCGGATCCTGTCCTCGATGCGGGTGAGTGGACCTTCGAATCCACTTGGCTCCCAATTGAGAAAGTACAGCAGGTCATCATGGCCAGCCCCAACGACGCTCGAACTGGCCTTCAAGTCGAACGCGAATTCCGGATCCCAGCCACCGGCTCCTCATTCTTCGAACACACCACCTTTACGAACACATCCCACCGCAATGTGCGGTGGTCTCTCTGGGAAGTGTGCCAAATCGACACTTTCGCGGCCCGAGATGGGGCAACGGACTCTGCAGTAGAAGTCACCGTCTCGTCCAACCATCCACCTATCGAACTCGCACGATACGCAGGCGCAGTAAGACCAACCATCGCAGACGGCATCGCGCGAGTGCCGATCGAACCTGGGGTCGCCAAATTCGGATTCCCCCACTCCACTGGAGAGATTAAGTGGCGTGGACCGGCAGGAACCAGCCTCGTCCTCAAAACCGCCGTCGACAAAAGAGCGGAATACCCAGACCACGGATCACGGATCGAAGTATGGGCGCAATCCCCGATACCGCATGCCCTCAGCGAGCTCAACGGTTTTCATCCGAACGCGTGGCTCGTCGAATTGGAAGTGTTATCGCCCCTACATACGATCGAGCCCGGAGGCTGCGCACGCCTCGATATCCAGTGGTCTGCCCATACGGCTGGCACACCCTAGCGACTGCCCAACGGATCAGCCCCTGTCGTGCTTACGATAGACAGAAGGAGTCAGCCCGTGGATCTTCTTGAACTGGCGAGCAAAATAGAACGAGTCCTCGTAACCAACACTATGGGCAATCATTTCTACCGGCTGTGTGGTCGTGTCTAGCAACTCGCGGGCGCTAGCCATCCGGAGTTGAGTTTGGTAATTCAGGACCGCCAAACCGGTGTGCCCCTTGAAAAGTGCCGCAAAATGGGAATTACTCAACCCCGCCATCGCAGCGAGGTCCGTCACGCTTATTCGCTGGGTGACGTGGCTCCGCAGGTAGTCAATCGCCCGCTCAATAGAGTTGCTCGTCCCCCCCGCACTAGCTCTGTCTGACGCAAGCAAAGCCATCAAATGCCAAGCCGCGCCAGCTGCTGAGAGGAGGCTCGAATCTGTTGTGTCACGCTCCATCCATTGGATCACCTCGGCAACGAGCGACACAGTTGCGTACATGTCGGACAGCGTCCGAACGGGCGCACTAATTGTCATTCCCGCGAACGAGAGAAACCCTTCAAGGTCACTTCCGTCCAGATGCAACCACCAAAGAGTCCAAGGGTCGTCAGAATCAGCGCCGTACGAATGAGCCTGATGCGGAGGCAAAATAATGACCTGTCCCGCGGTGACAGCGAACCTGCCCGCCGCGGTGACACACCAACCTTTTCCTTTGACACAAAGAATTACGACGGCCTGAGGAATCGGGCTTTGCCGTACTCGGCCATGAGAATGCGCCTGTGGAAAATACCCGCAGTCCGTGACGACAAGGTGCGCCGTCCCTGGATGGGCCAGCGCCTCCCTCACTCGAGGGCGTGGCACCACAAGCATCCGCTGACCCGGGAAACCATCCGGGATCACACCCGACAAATTGGTCACCGCTGTCATCGTTCTCTCCAGATACTCAACCGTTCTCTCGTGTTCGACGGCCTAAATCGATCGTACCTTTGCCCTTAGATACAAGTGAGATCACGGCCCAGGGTAGCTTCCCTCCACCCTCCGGGGCACGGGAGTACCCATCCTGCCACGAGCACTTTCATAGTCAAGAGGAGCAAAGAAGCGTGAAGAGTACGACTCGGAAGACGCTCGATGAGTTTGCTTTTACCATCCCTCGCGTGTGGCGCAGAGTTCATGTACACGCCACAGCACTCGGGCGCCTAGACGTCGATATCCCGAACTGGGTCGAGCGGTCCCGGCGCATTCGCCTCCACACCCGTCCTTGGCCCAGGCACCAAGAATGTCTTTCAGCAGGCGGGACGGGATTTTGACGGTCAACAGCGAAACCTCCTCACTCAAACGCGAAACCAAGTCGCCGACCTTCACAATCGGTGTTGACGATTTCTTGCTTCACGGCAAGCCGTTTCAGATCATTTCGGGCGCTCTCCACTACTTCCGCGTGCACCCAGATTTATGGGCCGACCGAATCCATAAGGCCAGGCTGATGGGTCTCAACACGATCGAGACATATGTTCCGTGGAACCAACATGCCCCGCAGCGCGGCGTGTTCGATACAACGGCCGGACTCGACCTGGCCCGATTTCTACGCCTTGTCTCAGAGGAAGGTATGCACGCAATCATTCGGCCCGGCCCGTACATCTGCGCTGAATGGGACAACGGGGGACTACCGGCCTGGCTGACCGCTGATCCGGACGTGCGTATCAGACGGTTTGAACCTAGATATTTTACGGCCGTCCGTGAGTATTTTGAGCAACTACTTCCCATCATCTCGGTAGCCCAGATCGATCGAGGTGGGCCCGTCATTCTCTTTCAAATTGAAAACGAGTACGGAGCCTACGGGGCTGATAAACCCTATCTCCAGGCTCTAGTCGCTATGGCACATGACCTTGGTATTACCGTGCCCCTCACGACGGTCGATCAGCCGACCGACCAGATGCTCGATGACGGCAGCCTCCCCGAGTTGCACCGAACTGCTTCGTTTGGCTCCAGAAGCAATGAGCGACTCGCAACGCTGCGCCGACACCAAACCACAGGACCGCTCATGTGCTCCGAATTCTGGGACGGATGGTTCGATCATTGGGGCGAACACCACCACACGACCCCCGTTGCGGATGCGGCCCTCGAACTCGATTCGATGTTAGCCGCAGGCGCATCCGTCAACATCTACATGTTCCATGGCGGCACGAACTTCGGATTCAACAACGGCGCGAATGACAAAGGCACTTACAAGTCCCAAGTCACCTCCTACGACTACGACGCCCCCCTTGACGAAGCCGGATACCCAACTGAGAAATACCACGCATTCCGCGAAGTCATCGGCCGTTATTCCCAGCTCCCTGCCTGTGTCCCAGCGTCAGCAACAGACGCACCCGCCTTTCAAACGCCGTTCCAAATCACTGTTCCGCTGACCGACGTACGCGAGAAACTTGGCAGATGGAGAGCATTTGAACACGCACCAACGATGGATCACACCGAGCAATACCGTGGCCTCTGCGTCTACCGAACCACTCTGCACCATTCTGCCGACAATATCGCTCGCTCCGGGATTTTACGTCTTGCAGAGATCCGTGATCGCGCGCTCGTGTCGATCGACGGCACAAGCGTCGGAGCACTTAACCGTGACAACAGAGAGAGAGCAATTGCGTTGCCTGCAGGCGACATCCTGGAACTGCTTGTGGAGGACCTTGGCAGAGTCTCGTATGGCCCCCGTATTGGAGAGCCAAAAGGAATAATCGGGCCGATCACCCTCAACGGTGAAGAACTGGTGCATTGGGAGGTCCTCAGTCTGGACCTCACCTCAATTGACGGATCCCTCTTTGCCGGCATTCCCACCCTGAATTCAGACCCGATGGGGCCAAGCTTCTCGAAGACTGAATTCACCCTGTCCGCAAGTACTGATCTCTTCCTAGATACCTCTGAATGGGGAAAGGGAATTGCCTGGATCAACGGGTTCAACCTCGGACGTTACTGGTCACGAGGCCCTCAGAGCACCCTATACATTCCCCGCAGCGAACTGAGAACTGGAATCAACGAGCTCATAATATTGGAGCTGCATGCGCACGCCCAGTCAACCGCGCGTTTTTTACCTCGGCCATCGCTCGGAAATACCGACTACTAATCCAGGAAGCGTTATCAGGCCTACTTCTCACTCTGAACCGTGGGCAAATCTGTCGGGCTTGCGTTCCGTGGAGCGGAGGACCCCGAGTACCTGAAGAGCAATCCGATCAGAGTGAACGCGTGGTGGTTGGTCACGTCCCGCTGAGTGGATGTTCTTATTGATGTCAAGCGACTTTTGGGGCGGGTGGCGCGTCGCCTCATCGGGTAGCGCTGTTCTGGCGACACATGCGCCGGGGCGCCCCGCGCAGCACGGCGAGATCTGGCCCGGTACCGCGCTCGTTGAGCGGGATCCCGTCGATGGACCCGTCGGCGCGGAAGAAGACGGCGCCACGTCATCGTCGCCGACGACGCCGACGACGCCGGCCGCGCTGAGGGCCGTGAAGTCCTCGTCTTCGAAGTACCCGCGCGCGTAGACGTGGCTGGGCACCTTGGAGAATGGCGAGCCGAGCCCGAAGAGTGCAACGTTTATTCGCGCCTGCATCTCGAGCAGTCTCGTCACGCCGCGCTCCCGCCAGAACGCCCGCTTCGTCGCGGGGTCGTCGAAGAAGGTCTGCACCGGGAATTGCTCGACGTGGGCTCCGAACGCGTCACCGAAGCGGCGGAGGATCTCGCTCGTGTAATCCAGGCGGCTCGTCGCGTTGAGCGGGGAACGGATTTGGATGTCCACGAGCCCGTTGGCCCTGGCCTGCCTCAGCAGGCGGGACACCAATAAACGGAAGGTGTGCAGCTCGTGCGCGATGGCCTCCATGGTCAGGTGGTCCTGCACGTAATACGGTTGCGCCGCCGTGAGGGCGTCATCGGTTCGGCCGGACAGGGATGGATCGTTTGTGATGGTCATAGCTTCTGCTTGCACATGTGTGCACGTGTGTGCACAGGTATTGACCGTTTGTGTGGTGTTGCGCATGCTGTACTGACCCACGAGGTTGCGCGGCATGCGCAGGACCGTGAGCCGGTGATTGTCCGCCGCCGCTGCAGACCTAAGGCTGCAGACCCACACACCAGACCTGCCGACCCACACAGAAGTGAGCGAACAGTGACCCCCTCAAACCAGAAGCCCGCCGGGGCATCCGCGCCGGGTATCCGCCTCGGTGCCGTAGCCGCTCAAGCCGCCATCGCCGCTCATCCTCGGGCGAGCGTGCTCATCATCGGTGCCGGAATTAACGGCATCGCGACCTTCCGCGACCTGGCGATGCAGGGCATCGACGTCGCGATTGTCGACAAGGGCGACTACGTCTCCGGCGCCTCGTCGGCCTCCTCCCACATGATCCACGGTGGTGTGCGCTACCTCGAGAACGGGGAATTCCGCCTGGTCAAGGAGTCGGTCGAGGAACGCAACAGCCTGCTGAAGATCGCCCCGCACTACGTCAAGCCCCTCAAGACGACCATTCCGATCTACTCCACCTTCTCCGGGGTGATGTCGGCGCCGATGCGCTTCCTCACTCACCGCCAGGGTGCGGCCCAGGAACGTGGCGCCCTGCTGATCAAGATCGGCATGATGCTCTACGACTCCTTCTCCCGCGACGGCGGCACGGTGCCCCGGCACGAGTTCCTCGGCAGGAAGGCATCGCTCAGACTGCTGCCGCGCCTCAACCCGGGCCTGAAGTACACGGCCACCTACTTCGACGCCTCCATGCACGACCCCGAGCGCCTCGCGCTCGACGTGCTGGCCGACGGCCTGGCCGCCGGCGCGCACGCGCGCAGCGCCAACTACATCGAGGCCATCGGCATGGATGCCGCGGGCGTACGTCTCCGGAACACGGTCACCGGCGCCGAATTCAGCTTCGAGGCCGACATCGTCGTCAACACCTCCGGGCCCTGGACCGACCTCACAAACACGGCCCTCGGCCAGACCAGCACCTACATGGGCGGCACCAAGGGGTCGCACATCGTGCTCGACAACCCGGAGCTTCTCGCGGCAACGGGTGGCCGCGAAATCTTCTTCGAGCACAAGGACGGCCGCATCGTGCTGATCTACCCGCTCGCGGGCCGGGTGCTGGTCGGCACCACCGACCTCGAACACGACATGACCCAGCCCGCGCTCTGCACCGAGGCCGAGGTCGACTACTTCTTCGATCTCGTCAAGCACGTTTTCCCGGATGTGGCCGTCGACCGCTCAGAGATCGTCTTCCGGTTCGCCGGTGTGCGTCCGCTGCCGCGGCACGACGACGAGGCACCGGGGTTCGTCTCCCGCGACTACCGCATCGAGTCCCGTCCGCTCGGTGCCCGACCGGGCACCCTGCTCAGCCTCGTCGGCGGCAAGTGGACGACGTTCCGGGCCCTCGCCGAGCACCTGAGCGGCGACATCCTCACCCTGCTCGGCCGCACCCGGGTCGTGTCGACGGCCGGCCTTGCCATCGGCGGCGGCCGCAACTTCCCGTCCACGGATGCCGCGCACCGGGTCTGGATCGCCGCGAACGGCGACGAGGTCGGCGCCTCGAGGGCCGACCAGCTGCTGACCCGCTACGGCACCCGCGCGGTCGACGTGATCGACTTCATCACCGCGGAACCGGACGAAGCGCTCGAACACCACGCCGATTACTCCCGTCGGGAGATCGAGTTCCTCGCGGCCACAGAATCAGTGGTGCACCTGACCGACCTCCTGCTGCGACGCACGAGCATGGCCTTCCGAGGTGAGCTCAGCCTGGCGCTGCTCGAAGAACTCGCGGGAGTCCTCGCTCCCGTGCTGGGCTGGGATTCCGCACGTCGCGCTTTCGAGCTCGACCTCGCCGTCGACGTGCTGCGCGACCGGCATGCTGTCGACCTCACCACGGTCGACGCGGCATCCGCTCCACGCGCGTAGACGACGATCTGCACAAACGTGCACGGCGGAATGCACCGACTAGCGCATCAGGCCGATAGGTTTCTCACGATTCGTTTCCGCTGTTCATCGGCGGAACCTCAGCTGCACGACCATCGGCTATAACTCGGCTTCACTGAACAAAGGTGTCAATGTGGACAATCTCGGTATCGTTTTTCTCTCGGAGCTGGTGGGCACGGCCCTGCTCGTCCTCCTCGGCTGCGGCGTGGTGGCCAACGTGGCCCTGGCCAAGAACAAGGGCCTGGGCGGCGGTTTCCTGATGGTGACGGTCGGGTGGGGCCTCGCGGTCTTCTCCGGCGTCATCGTCTCCTACAACTCGGGGGCGCACCTGAACCCCGCCGTGACCCTCGGCCTGGTCGCATCCGGCGCCACTGAATTCGGCTCCGGGGTCCCGGTGAACTTCCTGTCGGTGCTGACCTACATCGGGGCGCAGCTGCTTGGAGCCATCATCGGCGCTGTTTTCTGCTGGCTGGCGTACAAGCAGCACTTCGACCAGGAACCGAACCCGGCGAACAAGCTCGGTGTCTTCTCCACCGGTCCGGCCATCCGCTCGTACGGCTGGAACCTTCTTACCGAGATCATCGGCACGTTCGTGCTGGTGTTCGTGATCATCGCCTTCGGCGGTGGCCGCCAGGGTGTCAACGGCGGGCTTGCCGCGCTCGGCCCGCTCCCGGTTGCCCTGCTCGTCATCGTGATCGGCACCTCCCTCGGCGGGCCGACCGGCTACGCGATCAACCCCGCCCGTGACCTCGGTCCGCGAATCGCGCACTTCATCCTGCCCATCAAGGGCAAGGGTTCCTCGGACTGGTCATACTCGTGGGTCCCCGTTTTCGGCCCCATCATCGGCGGCGTCCTCGCCGGACTCCTGTCCACCGCACTCCTGCCCATCCTGGCCTAACCAGGGAACCGGTGCCGCGGCCTCCGTTGACGAATGCCGCGGCACGTTCGGCTAGCAATTCCCACACCCAACCTGAACCGCACGACTACAAAGGAGTATTCAATGGCCCAGTACATCATTGCGATCGACCAGGGGACGACCAGTTCCCGTGCGATCATCTTCGACAAGGCGGGGTCGATCGTTTCGACCGGCCAGCTCGAGCACGAGCAGATCTTCCCGCGCGCCGGCTGGGTCGAGCACGACCCGATGGAGATCTGGAACAACACTCGCGAGGTCATCGGGCAGGCACTGTCCAAGGCGAACCTGACCCGGCACGACATCGCCGCCGTCGGCATCACCAACCAGCGTGAGACCGCCGTGGTCTGGGACCGCACCACCGGGCTCCCCGTCTACAACGCGATCGTGTGGCAGGACACCCGCACCCAGCCCATCGTCGACCGTCTCGCTGCTGACGGTGGCGTCGAACGCTTCAAGAAGCAGGTCGGCCTGCCGCTGGCCACGTATTTCTCGGGCACGAAGATCGTCTGGATCCTCGAGAACGTCGAGGGCGCCCGGGCCAAGGCGGATGCCGGCGAGCTGATGTTCGGCACGACGGACTCCTGGGTGCTCTGGAACCTCACCGGCGGCCTCGAGGGCGGCGTGCACGCGACTGACGTCACCAACGCGAGCCGCACAATGTTCATGGACCTCGAAACCCTGCAATGGGACGACGACATCCTCGCCGCCTTCAACGTGCCCCGGTCGATGCTGCCCGAGATCCGTTCCTCCTCCGAGGTTTACGGCATCGCGAGCGAACACAGCCTGCTTCGCGAGACCCCGATCGCCGGCATCCTCGGCGACCAGCAGGCCGCAACGTTCGGCCAGGCCGCGTTCGACCAGGGCGAGGCGAAGAACACCTACGGCACCGGTAACTTCCTGATCTTCAACACCGGCACCGAGATCGTGCACTCCCAGAACGGCCTCCTCACCACCGTGGGCTACAAGCTCGGCGACGGCGAGACGCACTACGCGCTCGAGGGGTCGATCGCCGTCACCGGCGCGCTCGTGCAGTGGCTGCGCGACAACCTCGGCATCATCGGCTCGGCCTCCGAGATCGAAGCCCTCGCCCTCTCCGTCACGGACAACGGCGGCGCCTACTTCGTTCCC
>NZ_SOFK01000036.1:0-9595 GCF_004402675.1 Cryobacterium sp. MDB2-A-1
GAGCACGGTCTTCTTGCCGTCGATCACGGGGCCGTCGCCGAAGTCGTACTGAATCCACATGCCCGGCTCACAAATCCATGGGCGGTGCACGCGGGTGTTGCCGAGGCGGTAGGCGGCACGAACCTGAGCGAAAGCTCGGCGGGTCGAGCGATCCGAGCCCGTATAGCCCAAAGCCACGAGCTTCGTGTGGGCGATGTCCGAGCGCAGCTTGCCCTTGGAAGCGACCATCCATTCCTCAAGCTTGGGCATGAACGGGTCCGTGACCCGACCACGATTGACCGGGTTCGCAATCGGCTGGCCAGCGTCGCGAGCGGCAACATGGCGAGCAACCGTGTGATGGGAGCACCCCGTCAACTCTGCGGCGCCCCGCAAAGATTTGGTCAGATCATACGCAGCGAGTATCTCCATGATTTCTACGTCTACCTTCATAAGTGGGCCTCTTCCTGAGCTGTTTGATGCGTCTAGATACCGCAATCANTTCAGGTGCACGAGCAGGAGCATACCGGTGGTGCGTTCCACGAGGGTAGCAATCGCTGAACGGTTGAACGTTCCGCAGACGAGGTCGCCTTCCCGATGACCGGGAACTAGTCGACTGTCGACCTCAGCGGGGCGCTCGCCCAGTAGCGGGCCGGAGAACTTTGAACGCCGTTTCGTCGCGTGACGGTGGGTCAGGCGCCCGCGGCGCCCGGTTCGGAGGTGACGGGTCATTCCCCGGACCAGCCCGGTGGTGTGCGGCGAATACAGGGCCCGATAGATGCTTTCGTGGACGACGTTCATCTCGGGCTGGCCCGGGAAATCGATCCGGAGCTGGTGACTGATCTGCCTGGGGCTCCACTGTTCGAGAAGGTGTTTCGAGATCGCATCCCGCAACTGTGGGTTCCCGGCGATCTTGCCCGGCCGGGGGCGTTTGCGCGCGGCCTCCGCCAGAACCTGCGCCGCTCGAGGAGCATATCGTTTCTGGCGTGGCGCCCGATTCCTGACGACCTCACGGCTGACCGTCGACGGGCTTCTGCCCAGCTCGGCCGCGATCTGACGCAGGCTTTTTCCGACCTGCAACGCATCGGCGATCTGGATCCGCTCGCCCTCGGAGAGGTTTCGTGACGAAATCGTCGGCGGTGCTTTTCAGCGAGATCGGCGCGTAGGTCTTCGCGCGTCCTTGCGCGTTCGCCACTGTCCGCCCGTGTCGCCATCGCATGCCCGTGCGCCGGTTTATCTTCAGTGTTCGACACGCCTCGGCGTTGCTGATTCCTTGCCTCATCAGCTGAGCATATTTGGCGCGGGTCTCGACCATCGGCAGTGCGCCGGAACCCTTTCGCTGCGTCCTTGGACTATCTGGCATCGCTACTCCTGAAACTCAGGTGATGCGACGTTCGGTAGAAACCGCCCAGCTTGTCATGGCCGCCGACATTGGGGCATCTTGGCGCGTCGCCCTATCGGGTGGCGCTGTTCCGGCGACCGGGTAGCACGATTCCGGGGACGCTTAGCGCTCGAAGCGGGTGTGCTGCTCTGCCGTGAGGTGACAACACATGGGGTGTTGTTGTTTCGCTTTTGGACTCCAGGATCTGTTCCTGGGTCGCAAGCGTCACAGTGTTGTCGCTCTTGCGTGACCCTATGGGCAGCCGCCAATTCGGCGATTCTCCCCCGCAAGCGAACAGGCTCAATACCGACAAGTGCAACGACCGAACTTCGTTAAGATCCAAGCAATTCTCGAGGAGAACCGTCGTTTCGCAATCGTCTATCTCAAGCAGCATGATCCATCGCCCGACATGGGCGAAACGGTCGCCGACGCGCACCCTCACCTCATCGTTTCCACGTGCTCGCCCGCCTAAAACGAGCCCTCGATAGCGCAATGGAGTCGACCAGACGCTTCAAACCAAACCACTACCGCTCGAACACCATGTGTTCTATATTAGATAGAACAAACGAGGCGGTGAGCGTAATGATCCTCAAGGTGGACCTGAACAGCGAGTTGCCGATTTACCAGCAGCTCAGGGACCAGGTCGTGGAAGCTATCGCCGATGGTGTGCTGACCGAAGGCAGTTCTTTGCCGGCCACGAGGACGCTCGCTTCTGACTTTGGGATCAATTTCCATACCGTCAACAAGGCCTATGATCTTCTGCGGAAGGAGGGACTGATTCGGCTCAATCGCAAATCCGGTGCCGTGGTGATAGCGATGGTAGCGGACGGGACGTTCCCCTCGGAGTGGACAGCACGGGCCCGGACTCTTTTGGCCGAGGGCATCGCCAGAGGGATGTCGGCCGATGAGGTTCTTCAAACGTGCCGGTCCCTGCTCGAGTCATTCAGTGCCAAGAAACGGGAGGACACGCCATGAGCGTCGCCATAATTTTGAGTCTCGTTCTCTTGGGACTTGTTCTCCTACTGGCCCTGGTGCTGCCATCGGTCACAAGTCCGACCGTGCCCTTCGGGGTCAGAGTGCCAGCCGAGCATGCAGGGGAACTCACGGTAACAAGGCAGGCCCGCATCTATCGGCGGAGAGTACTAATTGGCGGCCTCGTCGTCGCCGGGGTCGGTGTCGGTATTTTCGCGCTGACGGGGCAGCCGGTGTTGCTTCCCTTGTCGGTGCTGGCGCTTGTCGGCCTCTGGTACGGGTGCTTCTATCTGGCCAATCAGGAGATCCGAGCCGCGAAAGCCGCCGGACGGTGGTTCGAGGGGCGCCACCAGGGCATCGCGGTGGACATCGGATTACGGACGGAACCTCTGCGGTTCCCGTGGCTGTGGCTGGCTCCGGCCATAATTATTACCGTCGGGACGGGAGTAGCTGGAGTGCTCCTGTACCCGTCGATGCCCGACGTCCTCGCGGTGCACTACGGCGCGAAAGGTTTGCCCGACAGGGTGACCGTGAAGTCTGTTGGCACAGCCTTCTCCTTGGTGTTCATGCAGATCGGTTTGACAGCTCTGTTCGCCGCCATGGCGGCGGCGATCGTCCGCAGCAGGCCCGACATCGATCCAGCGCGCCCCGTCGGCTCCGCTGATTGGTATCGGCGGTACAAGGCGCTGAGCGCCAAAGCAGTCCTCGGGCTTGTCGCGATGATCGACGTGGCGATGCTTGGATCATCGGTACTCATGTGGACCGGCACTGTCACACCGTGGGCGCCACTGGTCATCGCATTCCCGATCCTGGCCGCAGTCGTGGTTTTGGTCTTGGTCCTGGCGAGGAACAACCGGGACCGGGGCGATGTCGCCGAACCAGAAACCGGCCTGACGCACCGCGACGACGACAGGTTCTGGCGCGGCGGCTTGTTCTACATCAACCGTGAAGACCGTGCACTGCTCGTTCCACGCAGGTTCGGACTTGGATGGACTGTGAACCTCGGCAATCCCAGAACCGCGATGCTCCTGGCCGGCTTGCTCGCGCTGATCACTCTTGTGATCGTCCTACGTTTCGACGGCTAGACGCCACTGGGACCCTAAGAGGGATCCTTGACGATGAAGGAAGCATTCGTGAGGAGAGTCGTCGGTCGACCCGGGTGTCCGAGGTGTCACTGTGCCCATTGGAAGCGATTTGCACTGTCCTTGCCGTCGAATGAGCAGTGGACCATGCTTCGACGACACATGCTTCGATAACAGGCTCAAATCGCGGAGTGCCACGTCAGAAGGAGAAGCACAGGCTGCGACCGTGTTCGCAGGAATTTGCTACCGTCTCCGTGAAATGTCCTGTCTCAATGCATCGTGGACACGCTATCTCATGACATCGTGGACACGATGTCTCACAGCTTCGGAGACAGCTACGCCGGTGATAGTCGGGCGTCGCGACCGAAACCCTCTACCAGGAACTCATCAACGCGGGGGCCACCGCCCTCATCGGCGCCGGCCGTTTCGAACGCTCCGAGGACCGCACCACCCAACGCAACGGCGCCCGCCCGCGTCTGTCGACGACCACCGCCGGAGACCTGAACCTGAAGATCCCCAATCTGCGGCAGGGTTCATTCGTCCCCGCGCGCCTCGAGCGCCGCCGCCGGGTGGACAGGCCCTGTTCGCCGTCGTTATAGAGGCTTACCTCCACGGCGTCCCAACCCGGAAAGTCGACGACCTGGTCACGGCCCTCGGCGCGGCTTATCGGGAAACCGGCGGGCGTCGGCGAGGGCGCCCTCCCAGAACTCGTCGAAGTCGTCTGGGTCGGCAGCGAGCGAGCGGTACTCACGGAGTTCCGGCAGGCAGGGGTTTTAGCGGGGCATGGGAAAGGACCTTTCAAGCGTGCAGTGCGAGCCCAGCTTCGAGCTCGTACACGTAAGGGCGGATTCCGCCGGTACTGCGGACCTGATGCGAGCGCAATCCCCGACGGACTTTGCACCTCGACGGCAGGACCGACACACCTAAGAATCTCTGGTCAGCCCCGGCCCGTCTCGCGTTTCTTGTAGTAGTCGCGCCAGATCAGCCGGTGAATCGGGATCCACCGTGGGATGTCCCGCAGGCCGGGGATGAACGGAACGAGCGTCAGTAGCACGCTCAGCAGGAGCATCAGGAGAACGACGAGCAGGTCGGCGTTCGGGGCGGAGGCGAATGGCTCGACCTGGTACCAGAAGGAGAAGAGCCACAGCCAGGATTGTCCGGGCGTGTTCCCTGTTTCGTTCATCATGCCCCACTGGTCGCCGGTGAGGTGCTGGGCGTTCGCGAGGTCGCTGAAGTAGGCGCCGTCGCCGAGGAACAGGATGGTGCGGGTGTAGTCGGAGTTGTAGAAGGACTGCTGGGCGTTCAGGACGCCGTCGAGTGCGCCCTGGCTCGCCATCGTGAGCAGAGCACCGGTGAGGACCGGGACGGGCCCGTAGCCGCCGGTGGCGACCTGGGCGGGGTCGCCGTCGGGGGCGTTCGTGAGGGCATCCGTGTATGCGGCGGTCCAGTCGGTCTTCTGGGTGTCGATCGCGGTGTTCCACGCGTCGAGGGCGGCGCTCGGGGGTACGTTGAGGGTCGTCAGCGGGGTGATCACGAGGTCCTGCGCCGTGTCGATCGGCAGTCGCACTCCGGAGAAGCTCTGCAGGTCGAAGGCCCCGATGGTCTGGGTCGCGTCGGGAGTGTTGTTGTAGGGGGGCCCGTAACCGGCGGAATCACTCGTTCCGCCGAGCTCGGCGGTCGCCGTCGCGACGAAGTCCGCCGGTTCTGCCTGCGCCCAGGACTTGAGGGTGACGCTCGGTTCGTCCGGCGAGCCGACGATCGCCGAGAGACCCACGATGAGGAGTCCGACGACGACGAGGGCAACGGTGAGTTCCTTGAAGAGGTCGTATTCGCGCACCCTTCCGCGCCAGGGGCGTCGGGCGAGGGCGTCGCGATTGGAGCGGGACGTCGTTGCGGTGCTCATCGCGTCGCTTCCCTCTGTTCCGGGTTCGCGTCCGGTTGGGCCGCTGGACTGTGGCCGAGCGCTGTACCGTCGCCGAGCAGCACGTCGCCACTCAGCTGGGCGTCGCTCTCAGCCGCGTCGATCGGGGGGACGACCCCGTGCATCCGCACCAGGATCACGTGCAGCGCGACGACGGCGCCGACCGCGAGGGGCAGCAGCACGATGTGGAAACCAAAGATCTGGCCGAGGTCGGCCACGTTGAACCAGGCTCCGATGCCGGAGGCGTTGAGTGCGTCCTTGCCTTCGAAGGCGATCCACTGCGAGTCGAAGTTGGTCTGGAGCAGGTACCCGGTGAATGCCGCGACGATCGAGACGAGGAAGGCGGCCACCCCGGTGATCCAGGTGAGCGTTCGCCCGCCTCGCCAGGCGGCCATCCAGTACTTGCCCCAGAGGTGCACGACCATGGTGATGAAGAAGACCTCGACGCTCCAGAGGTGCACGCTGTTCACGAAGTGGCCGAAGTCGGAGATGTGGTACCAGGCCGGGCCGTTCAGGCTGAGCACGACCCCCGAGACGACGATGAACACGAGCGAGACGATGGCGCCCATGCCGAAAACGTAGATCCAGGATGCGACGTAGCTGGGCTGGTCCTGTGGCAGCAGCTTGTCGGCGGGCAGGTGCTTGAGCAACCAGCCTCGGGCTTTACCCGTCCAGGTGTAGTACTCCTCGGCGGGTTCACTCTTCTGCTCCTCGCGGATGCTCATGGGCGTTTCTTCCCACTCGGGAACGGGAGCACCAGGGCGAGCAGAAACAGCACGATGATCACGATGATCACGATGAGATTGCCGAGCTGGATCTGGAATGCCCCCCAGCCGACATAGATGCCTGGACTGTCCTGAGTCGCAAAGTAACTGATGAGCGGATGCATTGCGGCTCCATTGCTCGGGATATCAGCCAGCCACGGGTGGATCCGAGCGGCTGTGCCCCGATGAAATTCACGCTATTCCCGTTCGGGAAAATCTGCTCATCATTCCGTGGGGAAAGAACCTGAGATTACGTTCAGGAAGGAGTGCTGCGGAGGGTGCGTTCAGGACTTCGGGTGGGCGCCGAGTTTGCGCGAAGGGATCAGCTCTGGCCTTCGAGGATGATCTGCGCGCATCGCTCCGTCGCAGGGTTCACGACGATCGGCACCATCAGGTTCACGGTCGTGCCGCCCTGGCGCGGGTTGGTCACGACGAGAACGAGCGCGTCTTCGGGGCCGGCGAGGTCAAGGGAGTGGGCGTGGTCGTCGGTGATGACGGGGGAGTAGTCCGGTAGGTAGATCACGGCGTCGAGCACGAACAGCCGGGTCTGCCGGTCGTCCGCGGACTGCAGCGTGTAGAGGCCGTCCGCGCCGGTTATCTCCGTGAAGTCGAACTCGGTCAGCGAGTCGAGCCCGGGCGGTGGGGAGACCAATGTCAGGGTGGCGCTCACTGGCCGCGGTGTGATGCACACCTTGCAGTACGTGGCGTCGAGGAACACGGAAAGGTAGCCTGTCACGCCCAGGTGCCGGTCGCGGAACGCGGTAACTTCCCCGTCCAGATCCGCGCAAATTCGCGACACTTCGAACTTAGAGATCCCGGTGTCCGTGCCTAGGGCGTTGACGAGGCTCGACCGTCGAGTCGTTCGCGAAGATCTATCACCACCGCATTGGAGTGCCAGCGGGGTCGCAATCAGAGACGGGACTGCCGAGCTGGGTCGGTCCTCCGCCGGTAGGAGTGGACGGAGACAATCGGGAGACTCGCGCCTAGCTGCACGCCCAGGCCGAGCTCATCCACGACCGGACCCAGGCGTTGGTTGATACTGTGACCGCGAAACCGGAGCCGTGGAGCGCGAAACTGCGCCCCTCCCCGGATGACGCCTCCCTGCAGAAGGCGTGGCGGTGCGACCTTGGCAACGTGGTTGCTTTCCGCGACCTGAATCAGATCACCGACACCGAGTCGCCTCTCGGCGCTGTTCGCACAGATGACGATGCCTACACGGCGGCCGCCGCGTCGCTCGAGCGTCTCCGTGTTGTTGAGGACAACGCTGCGGCGGAGGCGAGTCGGCGCGTGGCCGGTCTCCGGGCGCGGCTGTCCGGGGACACCGATTTGGGAGGAGCCGTCGATGTGGCCGAGCGTGTGCGGCGCCTACGCGAGCGTCACCTCGAGCAGGAAAAGCCCGCCTCAAACGACGACCCAATTCAACGCGGTCCCGGCCACCGCCCGACGGTTTAGGTAGTTACGGGGCGGGTGGTGTTGCGTCCATCCACGTCGCTGCTTGGGAGATCCATGAACCGGAGACGATGTCTCCAGCCAAGAGCGGGTTCAGGCAGACCGCGGTGAATTCGAGGGCAGCGTCGACGTCGCGGAGGGCCGGGGGCAAGGCTGCGAATCGTCGAACGGCCGCCGTGTAACCGGTGATCCAGGACGCGGCTGGCAGTTGCATGGTGTGTGGTAGTTCGATTCCACGACGTCGAGATTCAGCAACGAGAGCTGTGCGGGTTGCTGCGGCGTCGAAGGTTGTTGAAGTGATGATTGTGACGAGATCAGCGAGGTCACGGTACCTGGTGGAGGGCCCCTGCTGCTGCCCGTACGTGCTGTACATGGCGCAAACCTTGTCCGCGATCTGATCAGGCAGCGGGTAGATCCGGAACGGGGGCAGGGGTGCCACATCGTCAATCTCGATGATTGGCTCGACGTTGAGGGTGTCGATCCCGGCCACCAACTCCAGCTGGGTGGAGAGGTCGATCGGGAAGGCGCCCACTTCATGGACACCCAGGTACACGGTGGCTTTGATCGTGGCTCCTTCCACGCCGCCGGTCATGCTCACCGGTTCGCTGAGCACGAACCGATACTGGTCCAGACCCGAGAGCGCTGCGATCTCTTGCAGCTCATCGACGGCCGTTGCCAGGTCTGCCGTCCGGTGGAAGAGATCCAGGTCTTGGCTGTGTCGGCTGCCGGGCAGCCGCATCAGTAGCCCGGTTCCACCCTTGAGGACCCACATCGAATCAGGGCTGGTGAACACGCGAGCGAGAAATCGTTGCAGCAGGAACTCCCGGGACAGTTCGTTGAATTTACGTCGTCGGAGGGCGGCCGCGATTTTGAGTTTGTCGGTGACGGCGCGTTGGAAAGCAGCGGGCGTGGAGTACCGGGGTTCACTCATTCTCTGAGTCAATCATCGGCCTGCGGGCTCACCTGCCGGGCGGCAGTGACCGCCAGCTGGTCCATGATTTCCTGCACCCGGTTGTTGGCCAGCCCTTCGGAGACCGCGGGGATCCCGGCTTCATCGAGGAAACGTTTCAGGAGAGCGTCTCCGTCGCTGGCGGGGGCACCGTACTTGGCCGCGAAGGGCGCGAGCTGGCGGCCGAGCTGCCCCATGCTGACGCCGGCCGTGATGATTGCGTCTCGGGCCACCACGGCCAGATGTCCACCGTCGATCCCGGCCGCGGCGAGATCTACAACGGTGCGAGCAGGTGTCGTGACGGGCAGACCCGTTTTTTGAGTCCAATCGGTTTTCGGAACGTGGCCGCGGTGAATGCGAACATCCTCGCGTCGACTCTGCTTGCGGCTACCCACAGTGAATTCGTGGACATCCGCTTCGATGTCCCCGAGGCCATGCAGCTCAGCCGCAGAACCGTGCGAGACGACCGGCACCCCGGGGATATTGATGCGCTCATACGCTGGCACCCGCGGGTCGAGGGCAAGCCATGCCGCCTGCAGATCCCGGTGCCGATCAAACGGTACGCCGGCGACCACATACAGGCCATGCTGCAGCCGCACCAGGGCGCCTTGCTCAGCGAACCTGGCCAGCTGCGCCGCCGTCACGCCAATGCTGCGGGCCTGCGGCGTGGTCAGCAAACCCCACTGCGAGGAGGCAAGATCCTGCACAACCCGAAGCGCATCCCGAGGTTTCATACTTCAATAATTACACCCAGAGCGTGAATATTGAAGTAATGGGTGCAGTATCAGTGGTCGCAATAATCACCTCTTTACACTTTGCTGGAAGAAAAAGTGCCTCCGATCAGGGCAAACTGACATAATTAACATTATCAGTCATATTGGGTGTTATATAACCTGTGATATTACCTGTTGAAATGCTAGTGATTCTTGCTATTGGGTCCGTGATGCGGAAGACTCTCGGTTATGAGCATTCCTGTCTCCGCTGCGCAGCCGGGTTATCGCGCGTACGAGGACTCTGTGCGGCTGGATACCGGCGGGATTGTCACGGGTCTCCGCGAGCTCCTCGGCGCCCAGCTCGTCGCTTATCTGGGCCGGGTGTCGA
>NZ_SOFK01000023.1:0-84951 GCF_004402675.1 Cryobacterium sp. MDB2-A-1
GAAGAGCAAGCTCTCCATCATCGTTCGACTTGCATGTGTTAAGCACGCCGCCAGCGTTCGTCCTGAGCCAGGATCAAACTCTCCGTAAATGTTTGATTGACTAACCAAGCAAGCCTGGCGTCACATCTAGTGTGCCGAGCCGCCGGAATGGGCGAACACGACACAAGTTTGAAACTGACAGAACAAATCATTACTGACTTGCTTTGTTGTTATAAATGTTTTCCAAAGGAATCTCCTGGCCCTTCACCGCTAGAAACGGATCCAAACCACGAGGTTTTTGGCATTTGACATTGTGCACGCTGTTGAGTTCTCAAGGATCGGACGCACCCGGCTTCAGGCCACACCGTAACCGGCTTAGTGGCTGTCGCTCCGAGGCAACTTGTCTAACTTACCGATCCAATCAGTNTTACCGATCCAATCAGTCCCTGTCAAATCCGGTGAATCCCGCCCTCCGAGCACGCCAAAGCGAACTCGAAACACCGAACACCGACCCGACAAACAACCGAAAGGAAGGAGAGTTACCAGCCTAGACCTCCCACACCGGTTACCCCAGCAAAGGGGACAAACAAGGCGAAGAAGATAAAAACTGTGGTCCCACGTGAGGCCGGAAAGCACTGCGGCTTTTCCGCACCTTTGGGGTACGTGAAGACATTACGTGCCCCCACCACCCCCGTCAAAACCCGCACCACCCCGGGCGTGTCACGCCCCCGATGCCCGCCCACGAGCATCCGCGAGAGTACACATTTGGCCCTTAAACCCGCGGTTTAAGGGCCAAAAGTGCGCTCTCGCGGCACGAAAGAAGCCCACCCGACTGCGGGCGGGCGGCGGGCGGGGACGCCGGCGGATACGACAGAGCGCCCGCAACCGCCGCAGGAGCGGTGGATGCGGGCGCTCTGAAACACGGCGTGCGGGTCAGTAGCGGTACTGGTCGACCTTGTATGGGCCGTCGATGGGCACGCCGATGTAGGCGGACTGCTCGGGGCTCAGCACGGTGAGTTCGACGCCGAGGGCGTCGAGGTGCAGCCGGGCGACCTTCTCGTCGAGGTGCTTCGGCAGCACGTACACGCCGACCGGGTATTTCTCCGGGTAGCAGTACAGCTCGATCTGGGCGAGCACCTGGTTCGTGAAGGAGTTGCTCATCACGAAGGAGGGGTGTCCGGTCGCGTTGCCGAGGTTCATCAGGCGCCCCTCGGAGAGCACGAGGATGCTGCGCCCGCTCGGCAGGTGCCACTCGTCGACCTGCGGCTTGATCTCCACCCGTACGGCGCCTTCGAGGGTCTCGAGCGCGGCCATGTCGATCTCGTTGTCGAAGTGGCCGACGTTCGCGATGATCGCGAGGTGCTTCATCTTGAGCATGTGCTCGGTGCGGATTACGTTGAAGTTGCCGGTGCCGCTCACGAAGATGTCGACCTGCTCGACGACCGACTCCAGCCGGGCGACCTGGAAGCCGTCCATCGCGGCCTGCAGGGCGTTGATCGGGTCGATCTCGCTTACGATCACGCGAGCGCCCTGGCCGCGCAGGGCCTCTGCCGCACCCTTGCCCACGTCGCCGTATCCGGCGACGAAGACGACCTTGCCTCCGATGAGCACGTCGGTCGCCCGGTTGAGCCCGTCGGGCAGGGAGTGGCGGATGCCGTACTTGTTGTCGAACTTCGACTTCGTCACCGAGTCGTTCACATTGATCGCGGGGAAGAGCAGTTCGTGGGCGCTGGCCAGTTCGTACAGGCGGTGGACGCCCGTCGTGGTCTCCTCGGTCACGCCGGCGAGACCGGCGGCGATCTCGGTCCAGCGGTTGGAAGATTCCGCGAGCGAGTGACGGAGGACGTCCAGTACCACCCGGTACTCATGGCTGTCGGACGCGGTCGCCTCGGGGACGGCGCCGGCAAGTTCGAATTCGCGGCCCTTGTGCACGAGCATCGTGGCGTCGCCGCCGTCGTCGAGGATCATGTTCGGTCCGGCCCAGGTCTCCCCCGCCGCCGCGGCCTCGATGCTCCAGTCGAAGATCTGCTGGGTGCACCACCAGTAGTCCTCGAGCGATTCACCCTTCCAGGCGAAGACGGGAACGCCGGCCGGGTTCTCCGGGGTCCCGGTCGGGCCGACCGCGATGGCCGCGGCGGCGTCGTCCTGGGTGGAGAAGATGTTGCAGCTCGCCCAGCGCACCTGCGCGCCGAGGGCCACGAGGGTCTCGATGAGGACGGCGGTCTGCACGGTCATGTGCAGGGACCCGGCGATGCGTGCGCCGGTGAGCGGCTTCGATTCGCCGAATTCGGCGCGGAGGGCCATCAGGCCGGGCATCTCGTTCTCGGCGAGACGCAACTGGTGCCGGCCCGCCTCGGCGAGCTGCGGGTCGGCGATCTTGAAGATGGGCGCGAGCGAGGGCGCGGTGGATACAGGGGACGAGGCGACAGTCATGCGACCATCATGCCATTCCCTGCGCCGCCCCGGCTGGGTGTGTCCCACGGCCGGGGTTCGCCCTCGCCCGCCCGGGTTCAGGCGTCGGGGCCGCCCGGGGTGTCCGCTTCGCTCATCGCGCCCATCGTGCTGAGCCGGATGAGCTGCCAGCCGTGCGGGACGCTTGTCAGGCGGGCGTGCCGGTCGCAGAGGTCGAAGGCGTGCGGTTCACGCTCGATCGAAAGCGGGCCGAGCACGGCCATGGAGTCGCCGTAGTCGAAGGTGAGCGTCGCGACGGACTCGTCCGGACAGGCGACGCGGGAGCAAGGGCGGAATGACATTACCGTTCAGGCTACCCGCGTCGGCGCCAGAAGTAAGATGAAGGCATGTCCCGATCCCGTCGATCTGCCGCGCCGCCGCCCGCGCCGATGCAGCGCGGAAGCGGGCGCGATCGGCACGGGCGCGGCATCCGCAGCTCGGCGACGGGGCCGTTCCTGCCGCCGCTGAACACCCGGATCGACCTGTTCGACATGACCGTCGCCTCGACCGTCGACTACCTGCGTTCGGTCTGGCCGGACCAGCTCGCCGACGTGGCCTTCGAGGTCGCGGCAGGCCCTTATTCTGTCGTTCCGGGCGTCGGCGTCGAACGCTGGGCCGTTCACGCCGCCGAGCGGCGCATCGTGTTCTACCGGCTGCCGATCCAGCGCCTCACCCGGCTGCACCGCAATGACGACCTGCACCGCCGCATGGTGATCGAGAGCTGCGTCTTCCGCGCGATCGCCGAGCTGCTCGGCAAGGATCCCTGGGACCTCGCGCCCGATCGCTTCCGGCACTTCTAACAGCACCACTTCTCACAGTGAATGCGGGTGAGCGGATGCCGCCCAAAAAGTAATTCCAAACCGATTCCGTGTCGGGGCCGAACCATTGTCAGCACCACAGACAACCACTTCCCCCACAGACACGAAGGATCACATCATGCGCACTTTCCAGAAGGCAACCATCAGCTTCGCCGCAGCAGCCCTCCTCCTCGGAGGCCTCGCCGCCTGCTCCAGCACCGCGACCGCAGGCTCCGCGGCGTCGACTCCCTCCGCAACCTCCTCGTCCGCTCCGACGCCCGTCGCCTCGATCCCCTCCCTCAAGGGCGTCGACACGGCCGTTCTCCTCGACGGCGACTTCGCCGCGGCGCTCACGAGCCTCGGCCTGACCCCCGGCACCGTCGGCACCGCCACCCTCACCGATGGCAGCCTGCACTTCCCGATCACCGGCGGAAACGTGGACTACTACGACCCCGCACAGAGCTACCGCCCGTTCGTCCAGGGTTCGATCAAGCACGAAGGTTCCGGCTTCTCGCTCACGGCCGGCTCGACCGTCGTCGAACTGACCAACTTCACGATCGACCCCGGCACCTCGAAGCTCTTCGGTGACGTGTCGGTCAACGGCACCTCCGCCGCCACCCAGGTCCTCCTGTTCGACCTCTACGGCGGAACCCTGAAGCCGCTGCAGATGGACGGCGACAACGCGATCCTCGAGGGCACGACCGTGCACATCTCGTCCGTCGCCGCCGGCCTGCTCAACAAGACCTTCGGAACCGACGCCGTCAAGGACCAGCTCCTCGTCGGCATCGCGAAGATCACCGTCGCCACCAAGTAACACCGCTCGAAGCGGGCCCGACCGGCCCGGTTGAATTGCGGACAGAGCACCTTCGTCGACACGACGAAGGTGCTCTGTCCGCAATTCGGCGTTAACCGGCCCGTTTCGGGGGCGGGGTGCGCTGGCGGATGCTCAGCGCGGGGGGCGCAGGAAGCGCACGGCGCGGAGGGGCGCACCGAGCATCCGCGCCCGCACGGCTGGGTCGAGCCGGACGGCCGACCCGGCGAGAACGATGACGAGCGCAGCCGTGATCGCCCAGGTCAGCTCGAGCGAAGGCAGGATCTGCCGCAGTGTGAGCGCGAGCGGGATGGCGAGCCACTCCCAGCGACCGCTGAGCGCCACGAACGGCAGCAGCAGCAGCGCGTACCACGGGTACCGCGGGCTCAGGATGAGCAGGGTGCTGCCGATCATCACGAGCTGGCCGAGCCAGGGCCGATCGGGATCGGTCTTCCAGAACACGAGCGCCGCAATGATCACGAGCAGGCCGCCGGCAACGAAGACCGCGGCACCGCCGGGGGCCACGAGCGAGACGAGCGCAAAACGTTTGCCGTTGTCGTAGCCCTCCTCGCTGAGATAGCCGGGCAGGTAGCCGAGCACGCCGATCCCGGTCGTGAGAACGTACGGCACGTAGAGCGCGAAGAACGTGACGACCGCGGCGAGGCCGACCTTCCAGCCCTGCCTGCGGAGCATCGCCGGGGCCGCGATCACGGGGACGAGCTTCACGGCGATCGCGATCCCGAGGGCGATGCCGCCCCGCCAATACCGCGCCCGGGTGACGAGAAGCGCCGCGGCGAGGGTGAACACCACGCCGAGCAGGTCGACGTGCGAATTCGTGATCGCCTCTGAGGCCACGAGCGGGCACCACGCCCAGTACGCGGCGTACCGCGGGTCGATGCCGCGGCGCCGCATCCCGGCGAGAAGGAGCACGGTCGTTCCGAGGCTGAGCACCAGCCCGCCGAGTTGCAGCGGCCAGTAGGTCGCCGTCGGCGGCACCAGGAAGCGGATGCCCGCAAAGTAGAGCTCCGCCGCCGGCGGGTAGATCGTCGGGACGGTCGGCCGGTTGAGCGCGGTGCAGAGCACGGCGTCCGAGGCAGTCTTGTGCGTCACCACGATGCGCCGGCCCTGGCAGGTCTCCGGGACCGTGCCCGACGGCACCGTCGCCGGGAACAACCACTCCGGGCGAAGGGAGTCGAGCCGGTCGTCGGCCGGGACGTAGGCGTACGGCGAGATGCCGGCGTTCTGCACGATGCCGTCCCAGGCATACCGTGCCGAGTCCGTGCTCGTGTTCGGCGGCCCGATCATCGCCGCGACCCCGATGCCGAGCGACCCGGCGAGCACGAGCACCACCACGGCGCGCCCCCGGACCCGCCGCAGCAGGAAGACGGCCGCTGCGAACAGCGCCCAGAGCACCCCGGTGCAGACCAGGAGGGGGACCGTGTCCCGCGTCGGTTGGAAGAGCGAGAAGACCAGCACGCAGTACCCGGTCAGCGTCGCACTCGCGGCCAGGAGGAGGGAGATGATCGTAATGCGCACGAGGCCATCCTGTCGGAGTTCCGCGGCGAGCGCCGCCGAATCCCGGTTCGGAGAGCCGAACGGACCCGCCCCGTCACGGAACCGTAAGGTGTAGACCCGCCCGCGGGCATCCGCTGGATGGTGCAATGGAACATGCGCCAAGTGATGTACGAAGCCCAGCGAGCACTGGCCTCCCCCGTGCGAAACCCGCGGATGGCGACCGTGATCGGTCGACTGCTCGGGCTCGCCTTCGTGCTGTGCTTCGGCACCGGGCTGTACAGCCACTTTCTGCAGGAGCCGCTGCCGGGCATGCACTTCGCGACCCGGCCGGAGCTGCTCTACCAGTTCACCCAGGGCACCCACATCATCGCGGGCATCGCCTGCTTCCCGCTGCTGCTCGCGAAGCTGTTCATCGTCTTCCCCGACCTGTTCCAGCAGCCGCCGGTGAAATCGTTCCTCAATTTCCTCGAACGCGCGTCGATCGCCCTGTTCGTGGGCGCCTCGCTCGTGCAGATCACGATCGGCCTGCTCAACACCTACCAGTGGTACCCGTGGCCGTTCCCGTTCCGGGAGACGCACTTCGCGCTCGGCTGGGTGCTGATCGGATCGCTCGCCCTGCACATCGGCATCAAGCTGCCGATCATCGCCCGGGTCTGGCGCAAAGAGGCCGACGATGGCTCCGGCGACGACGACCACCTGACGGATGCCGTCGCCCGCGACCGCACGGCGACGCCGGAGGCCGTTCGCCTGTTCGGCTCGAGCCGGCCGACCGGGGTCACCGGCCGGCTGCTCGCCTGGATCGACGCGACACCGGACCTTCGGGCGGACGCCACTGCGGAACGCGCGCCGTCAGGGCTCGACACAGGATCCGCCTCAGCTTCCCGGGACGACACGGCCGACGCGGAAGACGCAGCGCGCACGGCTCACACGCGCCTCAGTCGGCGCGGCTTCCTCACCACGGTCGGGGTGAGCGTCGGCACGGTCGTCGTGCTGACCACCGGGCAGACGGTCGCCCCGCTCGACGCGGTCAATGCCTTCGCACCGCGGAAGAAGGGCGTCGGTCAACAGGGGGTGCCGGTCAATCGCACCTCGAAGCAGGCGGACGTGGCCGCGGATGCCCTCGCGGCCGGCTGGGTACTGACGGTGGCGCACGCCGGGGTGGAGCGCAGCTTCAGCCGGTCCGAACTCCTCGCCATGCCCCAGACCGAGGTCGATCTGCCGATCGCCTGCGTCGAGGGCTGGAGCCAGCTGGCGCGGTGGCGCGGGGTTCGCCTGAGCGATCTGGCCGATCTGGTGTCGGCGGATGCCGCGGCATCCTTTCGCCTGACCAGCCTCGAGAAGAAGGGCGCGTACCGCCAGACCACGATGGGGTCGGAGTACGTGCGCGACCAGCTCACTCTCGTCGCTCTCGAGCTCAACGGGGAGACCCTCGACCTCGAGCACGGTTACCCGGCCCGGATGATCGCCCCCGGGCGGCCAGGGGTGCTGCAAACCAAATGGCTGAGCCGGATCGAGGCGATGGACGTATGAGTACCGCACGCACTGCAGGAAACCGAAGCGTCGAAGCATCCGGATCCGGCGAACTGGGGCCGGCCCTCCGCGTCACGCGGATCGTGCTGATCACGCTCGGCCTCGCTGGTCTCGCCTGGGGCGCCTATGTACTGTTCGACAGCGTGAAGCCCGCGCGGATTCCCGGTATCGCCCTGTGGATGGGCGCGGCGATCGTGTTGCACGACGGGGTGATCTCGCCGCTCGTGTTCTTCTGCGGGATCCTGCTGCGCCGGGCCGGGCACCGAATCAGCGGAACGGTCATCCTCGTCGTGCAGGGGGCGATTGTGGTCGGCTCCGTCATGAGCCTGATCGTGGTGCCGTTGCTGATCGCGCAGTCGCGCGGCACCGGCAACCCGACGGTGTTGCCCCTCGACTACGGCGTGAACTTCGCCGTGTTCTGGGCAGCTGTCGCCGTCGTCACCGCGGCCGTGTCGTTCGGCCTCTACGCGCGGGGCCGGCGCCGGCTGCGCTGACCCGCGTCGCGCGCGAGAACCGTAAGGTCGGAGAAATTCGCGACACACCTCATCCGCTGCCGGAGGTGACGGAGTGTCGCGAAAAACTCCGACTTCACGCCGATCGAGACGACGGGCGAATGCCCGGTTGCGGGCGCGGGGCGAGCGCGGGGACTCAGGCGTGGAGGAGGCGGGCGAACCAGCGGCCATCCAGGCGCCAGTCGTGCGCGACCCGGAGCCCCGCGTCGGCGGCATGGCCGGCGAGGGCGTCGACGCCGACCTCCGCCCAGGGGAAGACGTCGCTGAGGAGGCCGGAGGCATCCTCGAGCCGGCCCTCGTAGCGTTCATTGCGCGCCGGGTCGTGGCTGACCTCGACGAGGAGCGCGCCCCGGGGCGCGAGAAGTTCGGCGCAGCGGGTTAGGAGCGCGGTCACGTCGCCGCCGATGCCGATGTTCCCGTCGACGAGGAGCGCGCCCGCCCAGCCGCCCTCGAGCGGCATCGGGTCGAAGACGCTGCGCTTGAGCACGCTGAGGCCGGCGTCGACGGCGATCCGTACGGCGGTCGGCGAAACGTCGATTCCAAGCGCGGACAGGCCGCGGTCCATCGCGGCACGCACCATCCGACCAGGGCCGCAGCCGATGTCGAGGACAGGACCGGTCAGGCCGTCGAGCAGGAGCTGGTCGGTGTCGTCGGCGTCGGCGCTCCACCGGGCGGCGTCCATGGTCGCGGCGGCGATGAGGCCGCCGTCCCGGGAACGGCGGAGGTAGAGAACGTTGTCGGCGTTGCGCAGCGCGGCCGCATAGGGTTCCGCCCCGCCGGCGCCGAAGGTCGCGGGGGCGAGGTCGAGGGCGGATGTCCGCTCGCCGGGGACGCGATCGAGGCGATCGGGTTCGAGGATGTCCCATTCGAGGATGCGGGCGGCCTGCGCGTTCATGCGCGCACCGGAATTCCGGTGGCGACAGCGCCGGTCGCGTCGCGATCGGCGGGGCGGGCGTCCGTGCGGGCGGCCGTAGCGCCGGGGAGCAGTGCGGCGAGGGTACGTGCGAAGCGCCCATTCGGAACCGTGGCGGCGACGGAGTGCGCATCTGCGATCGTGTCGACATCGGTGAGCACGGGCAGGTGCCGCACCCGGAGGCCCGCCTCCTCCAAGCGATCGAGCTGCCGGGCCCCGGTGTCGTCCATCGACATCGCGACGCCGCGAATCAGGTCCCCGCGCCGGGAGTGACCGTTCCGGGAGTGACCGCGGCTCGACCCTCCGCGCGGCTCGGCGAGCGCGAGCGCCCAGAAGCCGCCGTCGTCCGCGAGGCCGAGCCAGGCATCCGTGTCGTCTGGCCAGTCGGTGAAGACCGGCGCGAGCAGCTCGGTGGTCACCTGCGGGGTGTCCATGCCGATCAGGACGGTCGGTTCGTCGAGCCCGTCGAAGATGGCGGCGAGGCGCTCGTCGAGACCGCCGGCGACCTGGGGCAGGATCTCGAACTCAGCGGCCAGGCGCGGCGGGGTGACCCCGTCGAAGGCGAGGATGCGGCGCGAGGCCGGGAGGGCGAGCGCTGCGGTCAGGGTGTCGTCGAGGCTCGCGGCGGCGAGCTCGGCGGCCTGCTCGAAGGAGAGCGCCGGGTGCAGGCGGGTCTTGACCCGGCCGGGCAGGCACTCTTTGGCGATCACGACGAGGGCCGTCATTTCCGGGCCTCGCGCAGCAGGGCGGACATGTCGCCGATCGCGGTCACGGTGCCGCGGATCGTTCCGGTCACTTTGCTGCGCCCGACCCGCGGCGAATAGGAGGAGTCGACCTCGCGGATGCTCCATCCCGCGTCGGACGCACGGAGGAACATCTCGAGCGGGTAGCCGCTGCGTCGGTCCTGGAGGTCGAGGGACAGCAGCGCCGGGCGCCGGGCGGCCCGCATGGGGCCGAGGTCATGTATGTTCACACCGGTTATTCGGCGCAGGCGCCAGGAAAGACTGGAATTGGCCAGGCGGGCGTGCAGTGGCCAGGATCCGCGGGTCGTGGGACGGCGGCGGCCGAGCACGAGGTCGGCGTCTCCGGCGAGGATCGGGCCGACGATGCGCGGAAGTTCGGCCGGGTCCATCGACGCGTCGGCGTCGCAGAACGCTACGATCGGGGCGGTCGCGGCAAGGAGCCCCGCGTGGGCGGCGGCGCCGAAGCCGCGGCGCTCCTCGTGCACGACGAGGGCGCCCGCCGCTGCGGCGATCTCGGCCGAGCCGTCGGTCGACCCGTTGTCGACGACGATCGCCCGGTAGCCCTCCGGCAGGCGCGACAGCACCCACGGCAGGGCGCCGGCCTCGTTGAGGCACGGGAGCACGAGGTCGACCTGGATCGGAGTCATCTTCCGACCCTAAAGGGGCGCCGACCCGGAACAGGGCCGAGAACATTACGGACTGAGGAAGAACACCGGGAGCAGCCCCGCGGCGTTTCCGGCCGGCCGGGGCCACCGTATCCTGAGACCGTGACAGCCCCTTCCACTCCCACCGCCCCGGTTCCCCCCGCTCCCCCTGAGGAACGGCGCATCCTCGTGGTCGACGACGACCCGACCGTGCTCGAGATCGTCTGCCGGTACCTCCGCGCCGCCGGGTTCCTGGTCGATGAGGCCCCGGACGGGCTGAGCGCGCTCCGCCTCGCCGAGGAGAAGCGGCCGCACCTCGTGGTGCTCGACCGGATGCTTCCGCTCCTGGACGGGATCGAGGTGTGCCGCCGGGTGCGCAGCACCTGGGCCATCCCCGTGATCATGCTCACCGCCCTCAACCAGGAGGACGACCGCATCGACGGCCTCGAGGCCGGTGCGGACGACTACCTCGCCAAGCCGTTCTCGCCGCGCGAGCTCGTGCTGCGGGTGCAGGCCGTGTTGCGGCGCACCGGCCAGGCCGCAGCCCAGGCCGCCGCGCAGTCGGCCGGGCAGGGCGCGGGCGATGCATCGGGCCCGCCGACCGTGCCGCTCGCGATCGGCGACTTCACCCTCGACACCGCCGCACACGAGCTGCGCCTGCACGGAACGCCGCTCGTGCTCACGGTGCGCGAGTTCGACCTGCTCTCCTACCTGCTCCGGCACCCGCACACGGTCCTCGGCCGGGAGGACCTGCTCCGCTCGGTGTGGGGGTGGGAATTCGGGGACCTCTCGACCGTGACCGTGCACGTGCGGAGGCTGCGGGAGAAGATCGAGGCCGACCCGGCGCATCCGCTGCTGTTGCAGACGGTGTGGGGCGTCGGCTACCGGTTCGACCCTGTCCCGCTCGGCCCGTCGGGTAGCCGCGGCGCACCGGATTCCGCGACCGCAGAAGACCGGACGATCTCATGACGACCGAGGTGCTCGTCATCGTCGCGCTCAACGCCCTTGCGTGCGCGGTCGTCACCGGCGCGCTCGGCCTGCTCGCGCTGCGGATGATGAAGCGGTCCTCGTTCGTGGTGCAGCTCATGCTCGTCGCCCTCGCGGCGATCGTCTCCGTCGTCGGGGGGATGTCGGCGGTCGCCACCCAGATGTACGTCTCGACCCACGACCTCGGCGTCTTCTACTCGGTCGCCGCAGTCGCCGGGCTCGTGTCGCTCGTGATGGCCGCGCTTCTCGGACGCACCCTCGTGCGCGACAGCAGGCACCTGCGCAGCGCGGCCGAACGCCTCGGCCGCGGCGAATCGGTCGCGGCCGACGGCGACGCCGCCGCCCCGCGGCACAGCACGACCGAGTTCAGCGACCTCGCCGGGGAACTCGCCGCGACGGGGGCCCGCCTCGCCGAGTCCCGGGCTCGCGAACGACGCGTGGAGGAATCCCGGCGCGAACTGATCGCGTGGATCTCGCACGACCTGCGGACGCCGCTCGCCGGCATCCGCGCCATGGCGGAGGCGCTCGAGGACGGGATGGTCGAGGACCCCGCCCGGTATTACCCGCGGATGCGCGACCAGGTCGACCGGTTGAGCGGGATGGTCGACGACCTCTTCGAACTGTCGCGGATCCATTCAGGGACGCTGCGCCTCGCGCTCGAGCCGGTCGCGCTCTACGACCTGATCAGTGACACCGTCGCGGGCTTCGGACCCGTAGCGCACGCGAAGTCCCTCGACCTGCGATTCGCCGGCGAGACGGGGCTGACGGTCCTTGCCGATCCGCGCGAACTGTCCCGCGTTGTCGGGAACCTCGTGATGAATGCGATCCAGCATTCGCCGTCCGGGAGCCCGATCACGGTGTCGGTGCGCGAACGGGGGGACGGCGGGGCCGTGATCTCCGTCGAGGACGCGGCAGGCGGCATCCCGGAACAGGACATCGACCGGGTGTTCGAGGCCGGCTGGCGGGCGAGCGAGCCGCGCACCCCCGGCGGGGCTGGACTCGGCCTCGCCATCGTGCAGGGCATCGTCACAGCGCACCAGGGCGAGGTGATCGTGCAGAACGTGCCGAACGGATGCCGTTTCGACGTGTTGCTGCCGCGGCGCGCGGTCGCCGTCTAGGCCAGCACGAGCGGGAGGAAGATCGTGTCGACGATCTCCAGGATGGTCTCCTCCGGCACGGCGGAGTGCGTCATCAGGACCTCGTGCCGGAACAGGTCGACGGGAAGGTTCCTGATCCTCGGGGTCAGCCTCGAGGCATCGATCTCGCCGCGCTCGAGTGCCCGGGCGATCACGCCGTCCATGATCGGGCCCTGGCCACCGGAGATCGATTCCCGGAGGTCGGCCAGGCTCGTCCCGGTGGCGCGGTAGTAGTCGGCGAGGGACACGACGAGCTGCGTCGCGATCCGGACGCGGCGCTCGTTCGCTTGCCGGAGGAGCGCGATCACGTCCCCGCGCAGGCTTCCGGTGTCCTTCACCTCGATCGGGTCCTGCGCAACGACGTGGACGATGGCCGCGCGGGCCAGCTCCGGCTTGCCCGGCCAGCGCCGGTAAAGCACGGCGCGGCTCGTCCCTGCGCGGGTGGCGACGGCGTCGATCGTGAAACTCTCGTAGCCACGCTCGGTCAGCTCGGCCCACGCCGCGTCGAGCAGGGCGCCCTCGAGCGCGGGTCCGCGGCGGCGCGTGCGGGCGTCATCCTGGCCACTAAGAGACATTGCGTATCCTAAATTCCTCGTCTATGCTTCGAATCATTCGATACACACTGTACCTTATGAGGAGCCATGGCTGAGATGGAGACGTTGGATCCCGTCCTGCGGCGGACCGCGATCGCCGTTGTCGTCGGGGCGCTCGCGGTGGTGTTCGACACCACGATCGTCAGTATCGCCCTCCGCACGCTCGCGACGGAGCTGAACACGACCGTCGACGTCATCCAATGGGTGACGACGGGCTACCTGCTCGCCCTCGGCGTCGCCATCCCGCTTGTCGGCTGGGCGCAGAGCCGGATCGGTGGGAAGCGCCTCTGGATCGCGGCCCTGTCGCTCTTCCTGGTCGCGTCCGTCCTGTGCAGCCTCGCCGGGGACCCGCAGAGCCTGATCGCCTCCCGCATAGTGCAGGGCCTCGGCGGCGGCGCACTCCTGCCGCTGTCGTCGACCCTCGTGATCCAGGCCGCCCAGGGCCGGAACCTCGGCCGGGTGATGGCGACGCTGAGCCTGCCCGCTGTGCTCGGCCCGATTCTCGGTCCCGTCCTCGGCGGCCTGATCCTGAACACCCTCGACTGGCGCTGGCTGTTCTGGGTGAACGTCCCGTTCTGCGTGGTCGGGCTCATCCTCGCCACGCTCCTGCTCCCGAAGGATGAGCCCGCCAGGCCGGTGCGGCTCGACGTCGTCGGCCTCCTGCTGCTCTCGCCCAGCATCGTCTGGCTACTCTTCGGCCTCTCCAACGGCGCCAAGGACGGCGGATTTGGCCGTGCCGACGTCGTCTTGCCTCTGATCTTCGGCGCTGCCCTCCTCACAGGATTCGTCGCCTGGGCGATCCGGCGCCCGGGCACAGCCCTCATCGACGTGCGCCTCCTGACGCACCGCCCCCTCGCGACCTCCTCCGCCCTGCTGTTCCTGACCGGCGTCTCGCTCTACGGCGCCATGCTCCTGCTTCCGCTGTACTGGCAGGAGGTGCGCGGCTTCGACCCACTCGGCGCCGGCCTGCTCCTCATCTCGCAGGGCGTGGGGACCTTCCTCAGCCGGTCGTCCGCCGGTCGTCTCACCGACCGGTTCGGTGCCCGTTGGGTCTCCGTGGCCGGCTTCGCGATCGTCGGCGTCGGAACGCTCCCGTTCGCCGTCGCGACCGCGTCGACGAACGAGTGGATGCTGATGGCCGCGTTGCTCGTGCGCGGTTTCGGACTCGGGGCGGTCACGATCCCCCTGATGGCAGGCGGGTTTGTCGGGCTCGAACGGGCCGAGGTCCCGCACGCGAGCGTCATCACCCGGATCGCGACCCAGGTCGGCGGGTCCTTCGGGGTCGCCGTGCTCGCAGTGATCCTGCACGCCCGGGTCGTGGGCGGCGCCGACCTCGCCACGGCCTTCGACCAGGCGTTCTGGTGGGCCGTCGGCTTCACCGGGCTCGGAGTCGCGCTCTCGTTCCTGTTGCCGTCCCGGCAGGGACCCCCTCCGGAACGCGTCAGCGGCGGACGGCAGCCCGGAGCGGAGCGGTCGCGAAGGCGCGCATGCCGTCCGCGAAGGTGACGGCGGGCATCCAGCCGAGCTCGGTGCGCAGCCGCTCGGAGGACGCGGTGATGTGCCGCACGTCACCGAGCCGGTACTCCCCCGTCGTGACGGGGTCGGGGCCGCCGGCCGCGCGGCTGAGCGCCCCGGCCATGTCCCCGATCGTGTGCACGACCCCCGAGCCCACGTTGAACGCCCGGAACAGGGCGGCGGGGGCGTCCGCGGTGTGCTCGAGCGCGGCCAGGTTGGCGGATGCGACGTCGGCGACGTGCACGAAGTCGCGGCGCTGCCTGCCATCCTCGAAGACGCGCGGTGCCTCTCCGCGTTCGAGGGCC
This sequence comes from Cryobacterium sp. MDB2-A-1, assembly GCF_004402675.1. NCBI lineage: Bacteria > Bacillati > Actinomycetota > Actinomycetes > Micrococcales > Microbacteriaceae > Cryobacterium > Cryobacterium sp. MDB2-A-1. The sequence goes on from NZ_SOFK01000023.1 coordinate 14,432, forward strand.
GACCGGAACAGGGACGCGACCCCGGCGTACGGCGTGTTCTGCGGCATCCCCGGCCCGTAGACGTTGTGGTACCGGAGGGCGAGCGCGCGCCCGCCCGTCGAGCGGGCCCAGCTGCTCGCGAGGTACTCCTGGCCGAGCTTGCTCGAGGCGTAGACGTTGCGGGGGTCGAGCGGGTCGTCCTCGGTGACGAGCAGCGGTTCGAGGGGCTCTCCGGTTTCCGGGTCGAGCGGGTCGAACCGGCCGGCGGCGAGGTCGGCCTCCTGGCGCGGGCCGGGCCGGGTGAAGCCGTCCGGGCCGCGGTAGCTGCCCTCGCCGTAGACGACCATGGAGGAGGCGAGCACGAGCCGGTCGATGCCCGCGGTGGTCATGCCCGCGAGGAGCACGGCAGTGCCGACCTCGTTGCTGCGGACATAGTCCGGCGCGTCGGAGAAGGCGACGCCGAGCCCGACCTTCGCGGCCTGGTGGCAGACCGCGTCGACTCCGGAGAGAGCGAGGTCGACCGTCTCCGGGTCCGTCGTGTCGCCGACGAGGAGGTCGACCCGCGCGTCGATCGACGGCAAGCCGCCGTGCACGTCGGGGCGCAGGGAGTCGAGCACGCGCACGTCCCAGCCGCGCCCGAGCGCCTGGCTCACGATGACGCCGCCGATGAACCCGGCGCCGCCCGTGACGAGCAGCCGGGGGCTCACCGGGCGGGCCCGGGTTCGGTCGTCGGCGCGGGCACGGGAACGGGATGCGGAACCGGAGGAGGGCCAGGGGACGGCCGGGGATCCGGCGTCGGCACAGTGCCGGGCTCCGTTTCGGCGTCCGCTGCCGTCTCGGTCGAGAGCCGGGTGGGCTGCCCGGGCCGGACCGGTCGCACGGGCCGGTCGAGCACGGTCCGGACCAGCTCGGGATCGATCAGGGTCCGCGGGGCGTACCCGGCGGGAATGCCGCGGAGGATGCCGTCGATGGCCGCGAGGATCCGGGGCTGCGCCGCGGCCAGCCGAGCGAAGACGAGCTCGGCCGTGACGGCATCCGTCTCGGTAGTCCCGGGCAGGGCTGTCTCGGTCAGGGTTGTCTCGGGCAGGTGCGCCTCGAGAGCGGATGCCGCCGCGTCCGCGCCGGGTTCGGCGGGGGCGAGTCCGGCGTCCGCATCGGTGACGAAGGAGAGGTTGACCGTTCCGATGCCCAGTTCGGATGCGAGGACGACCTCGGGGTACTGGGTCATGTTGACGATGTGGGCGCCGGCCGCACGGAACCAGAGCGACTCCGCCCGGGTGGAGAACCGGGGGCCCTGGATCACGACGACGGTCCCTGTGGGCGCGAACCGCTCGCCGAGTGCGTTCAGGGCGGCTACCGCGGTGCGTCGGAGCACCGGGTCGAAGGGGTCGGCAGCGGCGAGGTGCGCGACGACGCCTTCGTCGAAGAAGGTGTCGGCGCGGCCGCTCGTGCGGTCGATGAACTGGTCGGTGACGACGAGGAGCCCCGGCGGGTACTCAGGGCTGACGCCGCCGACGGCGGAGGAGGAGATGATCGCGCGGACGCCGAGGGAGGCTAGCGCCCAGATATTGGCGCGGTAGTTGATCCGATGCGGCGCCTCGGTGTGCCCCGCTCCATGCCGGGGCAGGAATGCGACCCGACGTCCGGCGCGCTCGCCGACCGTGATCGGCGCGGAGGTCGACCCGTACGGGGTGTCGATGGTGATCGAGGTGACGGTGCCGGCATCGAAGAGCCGGTACAGTCCGGATCCGCCGATCACCGCGATCTCCACCGGGGCATGTGCGAGTGGTTGCGCGGGAGTCTGCTCGGTCACTCTGTGCTCCTCGTTCGGCGGGCGGGGTGTCCAGTCTTGCATCCCGCGCCGGCGTGCGCTGAACTCCGTCCGGGCAGCGCCGACCCCGTCACCTTTCCGGTCGAAAGTTCCCGGTACGCGGGTCACTCTCGACCGGAAAGGTACCGGTCAGTGCGTGCAGCCGTCAGTGCGTGTAGACGCGGATCGACTCGGCGAGCGGGCCCGGCGGGCGCACCGGGAACGAGGCGACCATGCCGGCATCCGCATAGCCGACCGACGACACCGTCTCGGAGCCGCCCGACACGATGTACCGCGTCGACGCGAAGAGCGGCAGCGCTCCGGCCGCACCGGCCGCGACCGTCACGCTGCCGGACGCACCGTTCTCGGCGGTCGCCGTATAGGTCACGTCCTTGGTGCCCTGATTCAGCAGGTTGAGCAGCGGCGAGGGTCCCGGCGCCGTGACGACGGCGAAGTCGCCGGTGAGCGAGGCGGAGGACGCGAACCAGGCGAAGTCACGGCCGTTGGTGCCGGTCGCCGAGCCGAGGGCCGAGGCCACGACGGGCTGGTCGCTCGAGACGGTGAGCGAATAGCTGCCGACGGCGAGTCCGGAGAGCGGCACGTCGGTCGCGAGGCCGGGCTGGAGGGTGACCTCGACGGAGGTACCCGCGGCCTGGCCTCCCTCGCTCATCACGCCGATCTGCACGGTCGCAGCCGTATCACCGGGGGCGAGCAGACGCACAGAGGGTGTGTCACTCGCGACCCCTCCCGCGTCGCTTCCGGCGTCGTCTGCTGGAATGTTCTCGATACGCAGGCCGGCGATGCTCTGCTCGAGGCTCGGGTCGACGGATGTCCCGAGCAGGTCGACCCCGCCGGTCGCGAGGCCGCGCACGATGCTCTGCTGCAGGGTGGCCACGACCTGGCCGCCGTGGGTCGTCACGTGCACGACGGGAGAGCGGAGGTTCGGCGCGAGGCCGGCGAGCGAGACGACGCGCTGGGCGCCGGGCTGGACGAGGATCCCTGTGGAGCCCGGCGCGGTGACCCGGCCCGATTCGCCGAAGACGTCGAGGTCGACGGTTGCAACGACCGTTGTCGGGTTGCTGAGCAGCACGAGGGTCGTGCGGCCGACATCCGTCGACCCGCCGACGAGCCAGGATTCGCCGGTGGCCTCGCCGCAGGCCGCGACGGCGAGGCCGCCGAGGACGGCCTCCGCCGCGACGGACTGGGACTGGCTGCCGGCCACGAGCGGTGCCGTGGACGCGCCCTTCGCGACGGGGATGTTGAGCTTGACGGGGGCGCCGTCCGTGGTCTTGCGGTTGTCGACGGCACTGAGCAGGCTCGCTGACGGTGCGCTCCATGCGCCCGCGGGGACCGCGGCCTTGGATGCGGTCGTGGCGGGAGCCCAGGCGCCGGATGCGGTGTCCGGGCGCCCGAGCGAGCTCGCGGACTTCGCCTGCGTCGAGTCCTCTGCGAGGGTGAGCAGCGGACCCGGGCAGACCCGGACCTGCTCGCTCGGAACCGGCGCGACGGCGAGATAGGCCGGGGCGGTGCCGAAGGCTGGCCAGGGCACGACGACGGCGGCCGCTCCGAGCACGCCGGCGACGCCGAGCACGCCGAAGGCGATGAGGAACCGGGCACCGGTCCGGGCGATGGCGCGCTTACCTGGCATTGTTCGGGTCCTCCTGTCCACTCGGACGGTCGGCAGGCTCGACGGGGTCCGTCGCCTTCTCCTCGCGGGGTGACGCTGCCGGTTCTTTGGGCGGAGCAGTGCCGGGGGCGACGTGCTCGGCAATCTCGCCCGCGGTCACGTCGGCAGGGCCGTCCTCGGTCTCGTCGCCGTGGCCCGAAGTGAGGGCGAGGTCGGAGGAGCGCTCCCGTTCCGCGGCGTGCGCGAGTTCGACAGCGGCGGCGAGCTCGCCGGCCTCCGCGGCCTCGGCGGCTTCGGCGGCTTCAGCAGACTCGATCGCCTGGGCGGCCGGGGTGCCCTCGGCCGGCACGATCGCGCCGGCCTTCACGCTGCGCCGCAGTGCGGCACGAGCCTCGGAGCGGGCAGACCGCGCCTCGGACTTCGCACTGCGTTCTTCGCGGTGGAGATCCCGTGCCTCTGCCTTGCGGTCCTGGGTGTCCGAGCGGGCCGAGCGGCGCATGGCGTCGCGATTCGCCTGGCGTACGGCTTCGGGGCCTGCCCCGGTCGGGATCGACAGGAGCAGGGCTGAGCCGACCGTGATCGCGGCAAGAAGCAGGGCGGCGAGAGAGAAGACTCCCCCGGCGCGGGCCGGGACCTCGCTCGCCGTGACACCGGCGGCGGAGGCGGGCCCGTCATGGCGCCAGAGCCGCCCGTACGCGGTGTCCCCGACGGGCACGAGCGCTGCTTCGCCGTCGAGCGCGGTCGTCGCCCTGGCGAGGGTCTCCGTGGCCGCGACGCTTGCCGCCGCGGCACCTCTGCCGGTGTCGGTGAGGGCGGCCGGCCGCAGCAGCACGAAGCGGATGCCGAGGTCGGCCAGTCCGGCCGAGGCATCCAGTCCGCTGCGTGAGGCCAGGTTTCCCGCGAGCGTGGCGAGTTCCCTATCCGCCGCGGAGAGCGTGGTCGTGGTGTTGACGAGGGTGCTCTGCTCGTTGAGGGTGGTGCCCGCGCCGCGCACGATCGTGGCGAGGATGCCGCCGTTGGACTGCGGGACGATTTCGAGGGTGCCGACCCGGGCATCCGTCTGCGCTTCTGCCGTCACGAAGGCGGGCTGGGTGCGGTCGCTGCCCTCATGGACGGCGCTCAGCTCGAGCGGGAGTGCTCCGGCGAGCGGGACGACGGCGACAGCGAGAAGGACGGTTGCGGCGACGGCGGGGGCGACGGCGAAGCGGCGGAACTCGCGCAGGGCGAAGATCACGGCGCCGACGAGGCCGAGCCAGTAGAGGCTCAGGCCGGAGCCGGGCCAGATGCTGACGCTCGCGGCGCCCGTCGTCGCGAGGCTGAGCTGCGTCGCGGCGATCGCGGTGCCGGCGCCGAGCAGGGCGGTCAGGACCGCGACGCTCGCGCTGCGGATGCTGGGCAGGAACAACGAGAGTGCGGCGAGGATCGCGAGCGGGGCGAACAGGACCGGGATGATCCAGGACAGCGGCAGGCCCTGCAACGCGGGGGCCTGGCCGAGCAGCGTGCTCCAGCCACCGAAGTCGCCGGTCGGGAAGCCGAGCAGCAGCTGCCAGTCCGGGGCGGGGGTGCTGGGCACCGGCACCCCGGGGTCGGCGAGGAGCGCGAGCCACGAGCCGCGCAGGCCCTGGTCCAGGATCAGCGGGAGCGCGAGGGCGACGGCGGGCAGCGGGATGCCGATGAACCGGGCGATGCCGCGTCCGCTGGCGACCGAGCAGAGCAACCACAGGATGAGCAGCGCGGGCGTGAGCGAGGGGGCGCAGAACAGCACGGCGGCGAAGAGCAGGGATGCTGTCGCCGACGCGGACCACGACCGGCCGGCGGAATAGCCGGCGAAGAACAGCCAGGGCAGCAGCAGGTGCGCGAGGATCGCGGCAGGGCGACCGGCCGAGAACGCCGTGAGGAAGGTCGGGGCAAGCACCCACAATGCTGCGGCGGTGAAGCGGAGGAGCCCGCGGTCGGTCAGGCGGGTCGCCGCGAGCCAGGCGCCGAGTGCCGCGAGCGGGAGGGCGACGAAGTAGAGCAGCACGAGCGAGTACGACGGGGCCCAGAACGTGAGCGAGCCGAGCACGGCGAGCACGGCGGCGAAAGGATCTGCGGCGCCGACGAAGCCGAGGCCGAGGTCGCGCCAGCCGTATCCAACGCTCGCCCAGAGCCCTGCCGGGGTGCTCGACAACGGCAGGAGTCCCCCGCCGGCGAGGTTCTGCGCACCGAGCAGTGAGGCGAACATGATGATTCCGACGAGCGCAGCCGCGAGCACGGTCCAGGCGCCGCCGCTCGCGAAGAAGTGGATCTCCGGCCGGTCGGCGCCGAGGCCGACGAGCACCGCTTCGCGCTTGAGGGCGTGCCTGCGGCGGACCTCGGCATTCGTCAGGCGCAGGGACGCGATCGACCCCCAGCCGAGCGTGCGGGTCTCGGCGAGTCGACGGCGGGCATTGTGCACCCGGGAGCCACTGAACGCGGTGCGGAATGCGGCCGAGAACTCGCCGGGAATCGCGCCGGGCTCCTTCTGCAGCAGCGCTCCGATGGAGCGGAAGAAGGCGAAGGGCACGAGCGCGATCCAGTGCAGGGGGATCAGCCACCCCGCGGAGTAGACGAGGCGCCGGTGCAGCTGTGCGGTCCTGGCCACCCGGAGTCGCTTGCGGCGGGCCCGTCCGCGCGAGGACCCGCTGAGCCCGGCGACACCGTCGCCCGCCGAGGCGACGCGCGCCGCGGCGACGACGGACACCCGGCGGCCGGACAGGCGCACGCGCACGCAGAAGTCGAGGGCGTCGTCCGCGGACGGCAGGCCGGGGTCGAAACCGCCGAGCTGGTTCCAGACGCTGTGGCGCACGAGCATTCCGCCGGCGTCGACGGCGAGCACGTCGCTCATGCCGTCGTGCTGGCCCTGGTCGAGTTCGCTCTCGACGAGGGTCACGGTCGCCCCGCCCGGCGTCATCGACAGGCCGACGTCGTGGATGTAGTCGTGGGCGCGCCAGTCCATGATCTTGGGTCCGGCGACGGCGACGGAGGGTGCGATCTCGAGTTCGCCGAGCAGCGCTGCGAGCGCGCCGGGTTCGGGGGCACTGTCCTGGGCGAGCAGCCAGAGCATCTCGCTGTCGGATTCCGGCGGCGCCATCACGCGCACGGCGGCGGCGATCGCCTGCCCGAAGGTCAGGTCGGAGTCGGCGGAGATGAAGTGCGTCGGACCGTGCGCGGCGAGCAGCTGGGCCGTCGCGTCGCTGGATCCACAGTCGACGGTGATGACGACATCCGGCTGACGGGTTTGCCGACTCAGAGCCTCGAGAGTGCGCTCAAGGTGTTTCGCGCCGTTGCGGGCGACAAGGATGGCTGTGACTCGTGCATGCATATCAAGCCAAGCCTAGGTTGCATCGTCGTTGTGCGGTGGCCCCTGGACGGGCGTGCCCGATATGCACGGCCCGATTCACGCGGCCGATGTGGGTGGGAACGGCGTCAGCTGGCGCGCTTGCGCAGTTTGCGCCGCTCGCGTTCGGAGAGACCGCCCCAGATGCCGAAGCGTTCGTCGTTGGCGAGCGCGTACTGCAGGCACTGGGTGCGCACCTCGCACGAGGTGCAGATCTTCTTCGCGTCCCGGGTGGAGCCGCCCTTTTCGGGGAAGAACGCCTCGGGGTCGGTCTGGGCGCACAGCGAATCCGCCTGCCAGGCGAGGGCGTCGCCTTCGTCGGGAAGGGTGTGTCCGGTGCTGTCCTTGCGAATTCCGGGAATGCCCAAGCGAACGGGATCGACGAACCAGTCCTCGGGTACTCCGGAACGATACTCGGCTTGCGTCATATCGTCTCCCACCCCTTGCAATACGTGCCCTAATAACTCGTCCGCACTAATTACAGCCGTGTAATTCCCCCACGTCAAGTCGCCGATAATAAACCCTCAATGTCGGCTGGAGAGTTTCGACTCGCCCAAAGACAGAAAATGTGACCTCGCCGGGGGCTTGACGAATATGCGTCCAGAGCCCTATGAAACGGATGCCGCCTGCCGCGATTCCCAGGCGCTGCGCACCATTTCTTCGAGGCTGTGCCGCATCTTCCAGTCGAGGTCGCGTGCCGCGAGCGCGCCGCTCGTGACGATGCGGTCGGGGTCGCCGGCCCGGCGGGGACCGATGTCGGGCGTGAAGTCGATGCCGGTCACGCGGGCGACCGTCGTCATGATCTCGCCGACGGAGACGCCGTCGCCGCTGCCGAGGTTGTAGACGGGTTCGATCGCAGTGCCGGCGTCGAGGAGTCGGGCGGCCGCGACGTGCGAGACGGCGAGGTCGGCGACGTGGATGTAGTCGCGCACGCAGGTGCCGTCGGGGGTCGCGTAGTCGTTGCCGTTGATCCGCGGCGTGCGGCCGGCGAGGAGCGCGTCGAAGATGATCGGGAACAGGTTGTGCGGGCTCGTGTCGCGGAGCTCGCGGGCACCGGAGCCGACAACGTTGAAGTAGCGGAGCGCGGTGTAGCTGAGTCCGGCCGCGACGGCCTGGTCGCGGAGCAGCCACTCGCCGATGAGCTTGGTCTCGCCGTACGGGGACTCCGGGCTCTTCGGGGTCTCCTCGGTGACGAGCGAGGTCGTCGGGGTGCCGTAGACGGCCGCGCTCGAGGAGAACACCATCCGCTTCACGTCGGCTTCCTGCATTGCAGCGAGGAGGGTGGCCATGGCCGTGACGTTCTGCTCATAGGTGTGCAGCGGGCGCTGCACCGAGACCCCGGCGTACTTGAAACCGGCGACGTGCACGACGCCCGTGATCGGGTGATCGGAGAAGGTGTTGAGGAGAAGGGGGCCGTCGAGCAGGTCGCCGTGAACGAACGGCACGGACTCAGGGACGAATTCGGCGTGGCCGCTCGAGAGGTCGTCGACCACGACGACGTCGATGCCCTCGGCGAGGAACGCGCGGACGATGTGGGATCCGATATAGCCGGCTCCGCCGGTGACAAGCCACGCCATGTTTACCCTCGCAGGATCGCTCGGCAACCTAGCGATGCCGGTGCTGCCAGCCTAGCGTTCGGGCCGATTCCGGCGCTGCGCGCCCCCTGCGCCGCTTCGCGCCAGGCGTGCCAGGCGCGAAGCAGCGGAAGTAGCGCGTGTGGGTCAGGGCCAGTCGTCGTCGGGGCCGTGGGTGCGCCGGGCGATCTGCGGGTCGCCGTAGCCGTCGCGGGTCACCGTGCTGAACGTCGCGACGGCGCTCCAGAGGGTGAGGAGGGCGAGAACCAGGACCAGGAATGTCATCATGGCAGGAACTCTAGGCATTGCGATATCCTGCCGCGAGTGGCAGTCTTGCCAGTGTTCGACCATTTCCTGCCAATGCCGTTACCGGAGGTTCGCATGCCCGCCGCGCTCGCCCCTGCCTCGCTCAACAAGGTCGTCTGCATCGCCCTGCCCGACATGGCGCCGTTCGAGTTCGGCGTGATCTGCGAGGTCTTCGGCATCGACAGGAGCGACACCGGCGGTCCCGTCTTCGACTTCCACGTGACGGCCGCCGAGCCCGGGCCGATCCGCACCAAGCTCGGCTTCGACATCATCGTGACGGAAGACCTCTCCGCGGCGGCCGACGCCGACCTGCTCGCGATTCCCGCATTCGACAAGGGCACACCGGTGCATCCCGCCGTGCTGCAGGCCGTGCGCGACGCCGAGGCCCGGGGCGCCTGGGTGCTGAGCGTCTGCAGCGGCGCGTTCGTGCTCGGCGAGGCGGGCATCCTCGACGGCCGGCGCAGCACCACGCACTGGATGTACACGGATGCCCTCGCGCGCCGATTCCCCCAGACCCGGGTCGACCCCGACGTGCTCTTCGTCGAGGACCGCCGCGTGGTGACCGGGGCCGGTACTGCGGCCGGCATCGACGCGTGCCTGCACATCGTGCGGAAGGTGCTCGGGGCATCCGTCGCCAACAACATCGCCAGGCGGATGGTCGTGCCGCCTCAGCGCGACGGCGGCCAGTGCCAGTTCATCGAGGCACCCGTCGTCGACTGCGACAGCGACTCGTTCGCGAGCGTGACCGCGTGGATGCTCGAGAACCTCGACCGCGAGCTGCCCGTCGAGGAGCTCGCCCGGCGCTCGCTGATGTCGCCGCGCACCTTCGCCCGGCGCTTCCGCGCGGAGCTCGGCACGACGCCGACGGCGTGGCTCAACCGGCAGCGCCTGCTGCGGGCGCAGCAGTTGCTCGAGGAGAGCACGCGGAGCCTCGAGGAGATCGCCGGCGACACCGGGTTCGGCGGGGCCGCCGTGATGCGGCACCACTTCCTCAAGGTGCTGCAGACCACCCCGACCGCGTACCGGCGCACCTTCGGGGCCCGCCGCGCCGGCTGACCGCCGGGCTCCTCGCGCCGAGCAAAGACCGGCGAGCGGGGACTAGGGGGTTGTGGCGAGGAAGACGTCTCCGGCGCCCGCGAAGGTGAGGGTGCCCTCGTCGGGGGTGATGTAGACCGATTCGCCGCGCTTCAGGGTGACGGATGCCGTTGCACCGGCCACGAGGAAGCCTCCGGCCGTGCAGAGCGCGATTCCCGGTCCCGTGAGCGTGAACTGGCGCATCGGGACCCCGGCGGCGGGAGCGGCAGCATCCGCCGCAGAGGCCTCGATGTGCACGAGCGCGAAGTCGTCCACGTCGGGCCGGTACTCGGACACGCCGGGCGTGTGCACGATCGGGGCCAGGTAGGGCACCGGAACCGGAGAGAAGGCGAGCACGTCGAGAAGTTCGTCGACGTCGATGTGCTTGGGGGTGAGCCCGCCGCGGAGCACGTTGTCCGACGCCGCCATGAGTTCGATGCCGAGCCCGAGCAGGTAGGCGTGGATGTTGCCGGCCGGCAGATAGAGGGCCTCTCCGCGTTTCAGGGAGACCCGGTTGGTCAGGAGGGAGATCACGATGCCGGGGTCGCCGGGGTACGCCACGGCGAGGTCGCGCACGGTCGCGAGCTCGAGCGGGAACCGGATCGCGGCCCCGCCCTCCGCGAGGTACACGGCGTCCTTCGCGAGGCTGACCACGCGCTCGACGAGCCAGGAGACCTCGCCGGTGTCGCCGCCGCGCCCGTCACGCAGCAGCCAGTCCACGGTGTCCCGCAGGCCGGTGTCACCGAGCAGCCGGCTCTCGAGGGCGTCGAGGGCTCCGGGCTGCGGGTTCTCCGACGCGGCGTCGAGGGCGCGCAATTCCCCCACGATGCGCCGCACCTCGCCGAGCTCGCGGAAACCGCAGAGCGCCTCGAAGGTCTCGCTCAGCGCGAAGATGATCTCGGGCTTGTGGAACTGATCGCGGTAGTTGCGGTCGAAGGCATCGATGGGGACGCCCGCGGCGTTCTCGAGGGCGAAGCCGGTGCGCGCCCGCTCACTCGTGGGATGCGCCTGCAGCGAGAGCGGGCTCGCGGCGGCGAGCACCTTGAGCAGGAACGGCAGCCGCGGAGGCACCGACCCTGCGTCGGTCTCCCGCTCCGCGAGCGCGGAGCCGAGAGCCCGCTCGGGGTCCGCGAGGATCCAGTCGACGAGGGTCCTGGCCCCGCCCGTGCGCGAGGGATCCTCGATTACCGACGGCGACCCCGGGTGCGCCCCGAGCCAGAGTTCGGCCTCCGGCTTGCCAGACGGAGTCGTGCCGAGCAGTCCCGAGATCGCGGTCGTCGAGCCCCACGCGTAGTCCCGCGGTGTATTGCTGATGCCCACAAACATGACTGCTCCTGTACGTCTCGTGCGACTCGGTTGAGTCCAAACTATCAAGGCGCCCACGGATGCCCGGCGACGGTCCCCCTTGACACTCGCTACCTTAACCGGTTTAGTGGGGAGTGCTGAACCGGTTCAGTACTCAAAGGAGAGTCACGCATGACGCACAATGCCGTTGGTTTCCGTTTCACCCCGCGCCGATCGGCGCTGGGCTCCGTCGCCCTCGCGAGCGCGGTCTCGCTGCTGCTGTGGGGAGCCGGTGCGGGAGCCGCGGCCGCACAGCCCGGCCGGGCGGCCGCATCCGTCGCCGGCGGCACCGCAACCGCGGTCGGCAGCACCACCACGCCACCGGCCCCCGCCGCAGGCCAGCCGCTCACCAACCTCGCTCACCTGGACTTCCTGCTCGACGCGGTTCCGCTCACGCAGACCGCGGAGCACACGACCTACCGCCTCGCCGAGCAGCCGACCGCGCAGGCGCCATGGACCTACGCCAACCGCAACGCGGACGGGAGCTACACCCGCATCGGCGGCGGCTCCCTCGACGCAGGCACCGGCCACTGGAGCCAGGGCGCATACAACGCCGACGACATCGCCCGCACCGCGGTCGTCTACCTGCGGCACTGGAAGCTCACCGGCGACGCCTCGAGCCGCGACCACGCGGTGCAGACCCTGCGCGCCCTGACCTACCTCCAGACCGCGTCCGGCCCGAACGCCGGCAACGTCGTACTCTGGCAGCAAGCCGACGGCACGCTGACCCCGAGCGCGACGCCCAAGGAACTGCCGGACCCGAGCGACTCCGCGGAGTCGTACTGGGTCGCCCGCACCCTCTGGGCCCTCGGCGAGGGCTACGCGGCCTTCTCAGGTACCGGCGCCGGCGGAGACCCCGCCTTCGCCGCGTTCCTCCAGGACCGGCTGCACCTCAGCCTCGACGCGCTCAACCGGCAGTCCCTCGCCCGGTACGGCACCTTCGACGTCGCCGACGGCGTGAAGGTCCCGGCCTGGCTCATCGCCGGCGGGGCGGATGCCTCGGCAGAGGCCGCCATCGGCCTCGCCGCCTTCAGCGCGGCCGACCCCGGCGACAGCGTTGTGCGCACCGCGCTGACCCGGCTGACCGAGGGCGTCGCCGCGATGTCCTCCGGTTCGCTCACCCAGTGGCCGTTCGGCGCGATCCTGCCGTGGAACAAGTCGCAGTCGCTCTGGCATGCCTGGGGCGGCCTGGCCCCTGCCGCCGTCGCGACGGCCGGGACCGTGCTCGGCCGACCCGACCTGCTGAAAGCCGCCGTCGCCGACTCCGCCCAGTTCACCCCGCAGCTTCTCGCCGCGGGCGGCGCGGACAACGCGTGGAGCCCGACCCCCGGCGAGGCGCAGATCGCCTACGGCGTCGACTCCCGGGTCGAAGGCCTCGTCGCGACCGCGAAGGCCGCGAACGCGCCCGGCCTGCTCGACGTCGCCGCGATCTACGCCGGCTGGTTCTTCGGCGCCAACCGCAGCGGCCTCCCGGCATACAACCCGGCGACAGGCACCGCGATCGACGGCATCGAGCGCGACGGCCGGGTCAACCCGAACTCGGGCGCCGAATCCACGATCCACACCCTGCTGACCATGCTCACCCTCGACGCGAACCCCGAGCTCAGGGCCAAGGCGCTCGGAATCGAGAAGACCGTCGCAACCGCAGGACTCAGCGTCGTCGAAGCCGAGTCCGGCACGATCACCGGCGGCTCGGTCGTCACCCCCGCATCGGCGTGGACCGGCGAGGCCAACCTCTCCGGCGGCGCATACGTGAGCCTGACGAAGGGCGGGTCGCTCAGCGTCCCCGTCCCGGCGAACGACCAGGCCCGCAACGTCTACCCGATCGTGAACCAGACCGAAGCCCGCTCAGGGAACACGAGCTGGGCATCCGCCCGGGCAGCGCTCGGCAGCACGGCGAACGGTGGCGCGGGGGCGCAGGGAATCACGGATGCCCCCGGCCGCCTGCTGCCGCTCTCACTGTCCCGCACGCTGCCGGCCGGCTCGACCGCTGTGACCGGCACGTCGAGCGGGGCGGCGGCGATCGACGCGTTGCTGCTGCAGCCGCTCGTGTCCACGGTCACGGTGACCGGACCGGCCGGCGATTCGACGCTGTACGTGAGCGCCGCGCGGGAGTCCAGCGTGCGGCCCGTGCTCGTGCCGCGCGGGTTCCGGCTGGAGCAGGCCGCTTACGATGCCGCTGGCCGGCCCGTCGCCCACGCGGATGAGCGGGGGAACCCGGCTCGCGCATCCGTCACGGTCGCCCCCGGCGGCTTCACGGTCACGCACCTGACCCGGCGCTGATGCCCCGCCCGCCCCTGACCCGTGGTCAGGGGCGGGCGCGCGGGGTCAGGCGAGGGTGAGGAAGAGTTTCTCAAGCTCGTCGACCGTGAGCGCGTTCGGGGTGTCCGGGTTGTCGATGCAGTCGCGCATCGCGGTGGACACGATCACGAAGCCCGCCTTGTCGAGGGCGCTCGACACCGCGGCAAGCTGGGTCACGACGTCCTTGCAGCTACCGCCGGATTCGACCGCGGCGATCACCGCGCCGAGCTGGCCCTGGGCCCGGCGCAACCGGTTCAGGATCTTCTTCTGGTTCGCGGCGTGCGCGGCCCCCTGCACAGCGGTGGGCTGAACGGCGGCATCCGCTACGGCGACAGTTTCAGTAGTCATCTCAGGCCTTTCCGGAAACGGGCAGCCCGGCGCGCTGCCACGCGTCCATGCCGCCGACGACGTTGATCGCGTCGATGCCCTGCGCCGCGAGGAAGCCGGTCGCCTGGGCGCTGCGCCCGCCGAGGTGGCACACCACGTAGACGGGGCCCGTGCGCGGCACCTCGTCTACGCGCTGCACGAGCTCGCCGAGCGGGATCAACCGCACTCCCTCGGCGTGGACAGTGTCGTATTCGGACTGTTCGCGCACGTCGACGATGGCGGGGTGGTCGAGCGCGGCGAGTTCCGCGACAGTGATTTCCTTCATGCGACGATCCTTTCGGTAGAGAGAGTGGGAACTACGGGGGAAACAGGAGGAGCAGGAGCGACCGCGGCGCGGGGCGACGCGGCGAGCGCCGCGGCCCCCGCCGCCCAGGTTTTGTAGCCTCCATCGAGGTTACGCACCTCACGGCCGAGCTGGCTGAGCAGCCGCGCGGCGGTGTGCCCGCGCTGCCCGACCTGGCAGTGCACCACGAGCGGCCCGGCCGGCAGGTCGCCGAACCGGTCGCGGAGCTCGTCGAGCGGCACATTGATCGCCCCCGGGATACTCTTGGCCGCGAACTCGCCCGCCGTGCGCACATCGACCAACGCCTCGCCCGCGGCGAGCGCCGCGGCCAGTTCGTGCCACTGCAGGCTGCGGGTGGTGCCGGCCGCGAGGTTGTCCGCAACGTAGCCGAGCTGGTTGATCGGGTCCTTCGCCGAGCCGTACTGCGGCGCATAGGCGAGCTCCAGCCGACTGAGAGCGGATGCCGTCAGCCCGCCGGCCATCGCCGTCGCGATCACGTCGATCCGCTTGTCGACCCCGTGACCGCCCACGATCTGGGCGCCGAGGATCGCGTCCGTCGCGGCATCAACCAGGAGCTTGACCGACATCTGCTCGGCCCCCGGGTAGTAACCGGCGTGGTCGCTCGGGTGGGTGTGCACGACCCGGTGCCCCCGGCCGGAGGCCAGCAGGCGCCGTTCACTCCAGCCGACCATGGCGACGGTCGTGCCGAAGACGCCGACGATCGCGACGCCGAAGGCCGGCTCCGCGGCGACGGCGACCCCGGAAGCGCCGGCTGCGCTGTCGGCAATGCTGTCCGCGGCGGCGCGGCCGTGCCGGTTGGCGAGCCCGGCCATCGCGATCCGGGTCGGCCCGCCGCTGATCGCATCGATCTTCTCGGCGCCGTCGCCGACGGCATAGATGAGCGGGTCGCTCGTCCGCTGGGTGTCGTCCACCCAGATCGCACCGCTCTCGCCGATCCGCAGGCCGGCCGCAGCGGCGAGCGAGGTGTCCGGGAGCACTCCGGTCGCCTCGATGATCAGGTCGGCCGCGACATCCGTTCCGTCGCTGAACAGCACGCGCCCGGCGGATGCGCCCCGCACCGAGGTGTCCACCCGCACGTCCACGCCGTGCGCTTTCAGCACCGCGGCAACCGGGGCCGCCATCTCAGGGTCGAGCGGCCCGAGCACCTGGCCGGCGAATTCGACGGCCGTGACCTGCACGCCGCGCAGGACGAGGTTCTCGACAGCTTCGAGGCCGATGAAGCCGGCGCCGATCACGACGGCGGCGACCGTGGCGGCGGGGCCAGTTTCGGCGGAGCCCGGCCCGGACGCGCGCGTGAGGAGCGCGGTGATCTGGTCGACGTCGTCGACCGTGCGCAGGGTGTGCACCGGCAGGTCCGACCCGGCAGGGAGCACGCTGCGGGTCGTCGCCCCGGCCGCGAGCACCAGACGGTCATAGCCTTCGGTCGTGACGGTCCCCGTCACCGTGTCCCGAACGCTGACCGTCCGGGCCGCACGGTCGATGCCGGTGACCTCGTGGTCGATGCGCACGTCGAGGCGGAAACGACTCGCGAGTGACTCGGGCGTCTGCAGGAGCAGCGCCGACCGGTCTTCGATGAGGCCGCCCACGTAGTAGGGCAGCCCGCAGTTCGCGAAGGACACGTAGTGCCCGCGCTCGAATACGATGATTTCTGCCGCTTCGTCGAGCCGGCGCATCCGCGTCGCAGCGGACATGCCGCCCGCCACTCCGCCCACAATAAGAATCTTCATGGCTGAACTATACCCCCATGGGTATAAAAATGTCTGGGTGGCTGTGTGCTCGACAGCAGCCGGGCGGGAACCCCGGCAGTACTCTAGGACTCATGCCCGCCGTACAGAGCCGTTTCGTCGTCCGGTCCTTTGCGACGCTCGTGTTCTTCACGGCCCTCGCCGGTCAATTCTGGCGCAACCTGCTCGGCTGGTGGGGCTTCGGCGCCATCGCGGTCGTGGTTCTCGTCGGCAGCGTGGTGTTGCTCGTGCGCCTGAAGCCGGACTGGGTCTGGTCGAAGTTCCCGCGCTCGATCGGCGTCTTCCTCGTGATCCCGACGCTGTCCATCGCCTGGTCCTTCTACCCGGGCGCCTCGGCCATCGGCGTCGCCGTGCTCTGGGCCACGACGATCGCCGCGCTCTTCCTCGCCCTCGTGCTCAGCTGGGCCGAACTGCTCCGCACCCTGGCCGCGGCGCTCCGCTGGGTGATCGCCCTGTCGCTGCTCTTCGAAGTGATCGTCGGCGCCTTCGTGCGGCAGCGGGTGCTCCCGCTCTGGGTGTCCTACCCCGGCGAGAAGATCCCGGACGCGTTCTACTGGTCCCGCGGCCTGCTCTTCCACGGCGGCCCGATCGAGGGCATCGTCGCCAACCGCAACCTGCTCGGTTTCGTCGCTCTCCTCGCGGTCATCGTCTTCGCGGTACAGCTCGCCGCCCGCACAGTCCGGCGCGGCTGGGGCATCGCCTGGCTCGCCGCCGCCGCGGTCGTGCTGGTGCTGACCCGCTCTGCGACCGTGACCCTCGCCGCCGGCTCCGTCGCGATCGTGCTGATCTTCGCCCTCTGGACCCGCCGCCGCGGCCCGCAGCGCCGCCGTCCCGTCTATGTCGCCGCCACAGGCCTCATCGTCGCCGGCGGGGTCGCGGTGGCAACCCTGTCGCCGTGGCTGCTCAGCCTCTTCGGTAAAAGCGAGGACCTCACCGGCCGCCTCGACATCTGGGCGAGCGTCACCGGCCTCGCCGTGCAGCGGCCGGCATTCGGCTGGGGCTGGGTCAGTTACTGGGTGCCGTGGGCCGAACCCTTCGCGGGCCTCGCGAACCGCAAGGGCGTCGTCTACCTGCAGGCGCACAACGCCTGGCTCGACGTCTGGTTCCAGGTCGGGGTGATCGGCCTCATCGCCTTCGTCGCGATCGTCGCCGGCGCACTCTGGCGGTCCTGGTTCCTCGCGGTCGACCGGCCGCGCACGACCGTCTCCGACACCGCCCCGTACACCGTCTCCGCCCTGCTCCCGCTGCTCCTGATGGCCGCGCTCATCGCCCAGAGTGTCGCAGAGAGCCGGCTGCTCATCGAATACGGCTGGGTTCTCCTCGTGCTCGTCAGCGTCACCACCAAGAGACAGCAGGCCTTGAACCGGCCGATGCCCTAGGCATCCGTGTGACTGCGAAACACGCCAGACCGGGCGGGGCGGATGCCGGCGGGTAGCCTAGGAAGCCCATGAACTCCCGCGCGCACTCCCCCGAACTACCGAGGGCACTCATGCGGCTCTTCCGGGGCCCGCACTTCGCCACGGCGCTGACCCAGGCGACGATCGCGACAGCGTTCGGCTCGGTCTTCCTGCGCGGGCTGGTCGGCTGGCCCGGCCTGATCGGCGTGCTCGGCGGACTCGTCGTGCTCGCCGCGTTCTCCCTCGTCGCCCGCAGGAAACAGATCGAATGGCACGGGCTGCTGCCGATCTCGATCCTGGTATTCCTCGGCTGGTGCGCACTGTCCTTGCTCTGGACCGGGTACCCGTTCGCGACGGCGATCGGGCTCATCTACCAGCTCGCCTTCGCCTTCCTCGCGCTCTACATCGTGCTCGCGCGCACCATGATCCAGATCGTGCGGGCGACAGGGGACGTGCTCCGGGTGCTGCTCGCGACCTCCGTCGCACTCGAGATCGTCGCCGGACTGCTGCTCGACGCGCCGATCCGGTTCCTCGACATCCAGGGGCATCTTGACGAGCTCGGTCCGATCCAGGGCATCTTCGGCTCCCGCAACGCGCTCGGGTTCGCTGCCCTCATCGCGGGTGTCACCTTCGTCATCGAGCTGCGGACCCGGTCGGTGCGGCGCGGGGTGGCGATCGTCTCGCTGATCGGGGCAACCGCCTGCCTCCTGCTCACCGGGTCTCCGGTCATCTTCATCGTCGCGGTCTTCGTCGGTCTCGCCGGTCTCGCCCTGACCTGGCTGCGCAACACCCCCCAGCCGCGCCGTCGGCTGCTGCAGTTCGCCCTCCTCGGCGTGACCGTCGTCGCCGGGGTCGTCGCGTTCCTCACCCGCGGGGCCATTGTCGAAGCGCTCAACGCCCGCAGCGAATTCGGCGTGCGCGCGACCCTGTGGCGGGAGATGTGGCGCCTCGTGGGGCTGCACCCGCTCGAGGGCTGGGGCTGGTCGGGCCTGTGGCCGGGGACCGCGACCCCGTACGGGTGGCTCGATTTCAGCATCCGCCGACACTACGAGACCGGACTGAACGCGTTCCTCGATGTGTACTTCCAGCTCGGCCTGATCGGCTTCCTGAGCTTCCTGGTCCTCGTCGTGCTCGCCTTCTGGCGGTCCTGGGTGCTCGCCTCCAACAAGCGCACCCTCATCTACGCGTGGGCGCCGCTCATCCTCGTGGTGCTGATCGTCACGAGCCTCGCGGAGAGCACTGTTCTCGTGGAGGCCGGCTGGCTGCTGCTCCTGATCTGCGCCCTCACGGCCGCGCAGGGCAAGAGCTGGCGCAGCGGGCTGCAGCCCAGGCCCCGCCCGCCCGAGACCGACGACGGGGCCGAGTAGAGCTGTCGCTAGCGCGGGCGACGGATGTCGATGGACAGGATCCCGAGGAACATCCCCGACATCGCGGTCTGGAACCCGAGCATCATGAACAGGGCGGCGGGAACCGCGAGCCGCATCGTGTCGACGGGGTCCTGGGCGCCGAATCCGGAGGCGGCCCAGACGCTCAGCTGGAGGATGGCAACGGCGAAGCCGATCACGAAGAGGATCAGGCCGACGATCACGCCGCTTTCGAGGCTCGCCCGCTGGGCGAACCGTTCGAAGGCCCGGCTGCGCGGCAGGTGGAAACCCTCGTGTTGCGCGTAGAGCTTCGTCAGCAGCGCAAAGAGCATCGCCTGGTAGCCCACGACGGCGAGCGCTGCGAGATAGACCTGGCTGGACACGTCGAGGCCCACGGTGCCGATCTGCACCGGTCCGAAGGTGAGCAGGATGGAGCCGAGGATTCCGAGGGCGAACGCGACGGAACCGGGGATCAGGAACAGCCAGCGCGGGTTGAAAAGGAGCAGGAACCGGAGGTGGCGCCAGCCGTCGTGCCAGCTGCGGAGGTGCGGCGGACGGCTGCGGCCGTCCTTCTTGAGCGTCGTGGGTACTTCGCTCACCCGGAGGCCGTCGAGGGTCGACTTGACGACGATCTCGCTGGCGAATTCCATGCCGGTCGTGATCAGGCCGAGGTCGAGGATCGACTGCCGGTTGAAGCCGCGCAGGCCGCAGTGGAAGTCGCGGATCTCCGAGCGGAACAGCATCCGCCCGATGGTCGAGAGCACGGGATTGCCGAGATATTTGTGCAGGGGCGGCATGGCGCCGGGCTCGATGCCGCCGCGGAACCGATTGCCCATCACGAGTTCGTCGCCGGCCCTGAGCCGTTCGACGAACTGGTCGAGGGAGCTGAAGTCGTAGCTGTCGTCGGCGTCACCCATGATCACATAGGTGCCTTTGGCGGCTTCGATGCCGCCCATCAGGGCGTTGCCGTAGCCCTTGGCCGCGACGTCGACGACGCGGGCGCCGTGCTCGATCGCGATCTGCTGGGATCCGTCGGTGCTGCCGTTGTCGGCGATGACGACTTCGCCGCGGACTCCCGACCGCGCCAGGTAGCCCTGGGCTTTGTCGATGCAGATCGCCAGCGTCTCGGCCTCATTCAGGCACGGCATGACGATGGACAGTTCGAGCTCGGCGACAGACGTGTCGGACATCATTTCCTTCGGGACGGCGGTTACAGCTAATCCTTCACCCTAGACGAGTGGAACACGGATGCCGCGCGGGGCATCCGCCTGCACGCGCCCGAACGATGCGGCGATGACCCACACTGCGGTCACGGTATACCCGGAGATGACTCCGGCCACGGCCGCCCACGACCCGGTCAGGACCGGCGTGCCCGCGACCATAACGATCAGGCCAACGACCAGGCCGACGACCGAGGCGGCCGTCGCAACCCGGGTGCGCCCCGTCGTCAGCAGGTATGCCGTGGCGACCAGGGAGATCGAGAAGGCGAAGACGCCGATCAGGAGGAAGGCCATGATCGGTGCGGCTTCCCGGTAGGTCGCGTGGAAGACGACGTCGACGACGATCGGGCTGGCGAGGGCGACAGCTCCGAAGACGGCGCCGAGGCCGAGGAACATCACTCCGAACACCATCAGGTACCGACGCCGCGAGGCGACCCGATCGGCCGCCACCCACTCGGTGAAGCGCGGGATGAGCACCTGGGTGATGGCCTGGCTGAGCATCGACGCGGGGGTGGCGAGCGACATCGCCGCGGCGAACAACCCGGCCGTGAGCGGTGGCTCGACGATGAATACAAACACCATCGCGAACTGGATCAGCCCGTTCGAGGCGAGCAATCCGAGGGAATTCCAGGAGATGAACTTCAGGATGCGCGCCGGCTCCAGCCCGCTCTCCTGCCGGAGCTCGTCGTGGCCGAGGTGTGCGCCACGGAGCGAGTGCAGCGCGAAGACGGCGTAGCCGATCGCGATCGGCCAGAGGAGCGCCCCGGGAAGGCGTGTCACCAGGACGATCGTGAGGAGCCCGATCGTCGTCGCCGAGGAGATCACGTCCCAGATTGCCGCAGACGTGATCCGGCCGAGGCCGACCTCGATCCCCCGCGCGAGGACATAGCCGGACCACGTCACGATCAGCACCCCGATCGCGATGGTGTCGCCGATGTCCGCCCCGAGCGCGATCATGGCGACAGGAAGCCCGATCAACAGCATTCCGGCGCAGGAGATCCAGAACGAGCGCTGGATCAGGCGGAGGGCGGGAACAGGAGAATGGCCGAGTGCACGCTCGTGCGCGAGGAAGTGCGCTGCCGCGTTTCCCGCCCCGGTCGGCCAGAGCAGCGAGAGGATCAGGGCCAGGGCGATCCAGGCCGAAACGTGAGCCAGATCCTCCGGCCCCATCACGCGGCCGATCAGCACCGTGTAGGCAAAACGGGCCAGTCCCTGAGCGAGGACACCACCGGTGGAGATGGCTGCCTGGGACATGAGCGAAGATGGTTTCACCTGTGAATGCTACTCGGCGAACACGGAAGCAGCGGTTCCGAAACCGGATGCCGCGAGGGAGAACCGCGTGACACTCGACATCATGATGCCGTTCTACGGCCGCGTCGACCATTTCCGCATCGCCGTGGAGAGCGTCCTCGCGCAGACGGATCCCGACTGGCGTCTCGTCGTCATCGACGACTGCTATCCCGACGTCACGGCCGGCGAGTGGCTCGTCGGCCTCGCAGATCCGCGGATCGTCTACCGGCGCAACCCGGTGAACGCGGGCATCAACGTGAACTTCCAGGCCTCGATCGACCTGGCCGTGAACGAGTGGCTGACCATCTTCGGCTGCGACGACGTGATGCTGCCCGGCTATGTCGCCCGGGTCAAGGCGCTCGGCCAGGCGCATCCGACCGCGGACTTCATCCACCCGGGCACCCGGGTCATCGACGGCGACGGCCGGGTCTACCGGCCGCTCGTCGACCGGATGAAGGCGCTCTACCGCCCGCACGTGCGCGGCACCATCGAGCTGGGCGGCGAGAAGCTCGCCGTGAGCGTGACGAGGGGCAACTGGATGAACTTCCCCGCGATCGCCTGGCGCCGCTCGGCCGTTGCCGCGGTGGGGTTCCGGCCGAACCTCTCGGTCATCCAGGACCTCGGCCTCGCCCTCGACGTGGCGTTCCAGGGCGGCAGCCTGCTGCTCGACGACGAGGTCGTCTTCGAGTATCGCCGCCATGCCTCGAGCGTCTCGTCGTGGCGGGCGGCGGAGGGCAGCAGGTTCGTCGAGGAGCAGCGCTTCTTCCGGGCACTCGCGGCCGAGTTCGAGGAGCACGGCTGGCCTCGGGCGGCCCGCACGGCCCGCTGGCACATCTCCTCGCGGATCAATGCCCTCACGCGCCTGCCCGAGGCCGTCTCCGCTCGTCAGACGGCCGGCATCCGCATTCTGGCCAGGCACGCCCTCGGCCTGAGCCTCGCAGAGCCGGCCGAACGCCGGTAGGTGCCGGCGAGAGCCGGGCGGCGTGTTTCTAGCGCGGGACGACCTGGTAGATCTCCAGGGTCGCCTTCGGCAGCTCGAAAGCCTGCACGGGCTTCAGGCAGGTCGAGTCAAGACGGTGATCGTCTGCGAGCACGTAGCCCACGTTCGCCTGTGCGAACGCGGAGCAGGCGTCGAAGGTGACCCGGATCTGGTCCTCAGCGGGATTGGAGACCACGGGCTCCCCGGGGCTCGCGACCCAGCTCACGCCGGCGAGTCGGTTCCACTGGAAGGCGTACTGGTTCGCCGGGTCGATGACGCCCCACATTGCGCGGGAGGGTGCACCCTGGAAGCCGTTCTCCGCACGCACGCCGGACTCCAGCAGCACCGCAGTCGTGAGTCCGCCGCCGATACCGACCCAGGTCTTCGGCGCCGAAGCGTCGAGGGCGACGACGGCCCTGGACACCGCCGTCTCGCGCAGATCGAGCACCCCGCTGTAGATCGGGTTGGTCAGGCCAGAGCCGGCGATCGTCACGATCAGGAACGCGGTCGCGGCGAGCCTCGGCTGACGGCGCGCGGCGAAGTAGATGGCCGCCGCTGAGAGCAGCGCCCAGAGCCACCAGAGCTGCACGGCCTCGAGCATTCCGGGGAGGTGCCGGATGGCCACGTATCCGATCGCGGCCTGGGAGAGCGCGAAGAGGCCGGCCGAGATCGCGGCGATCCAGAAGCCTGCGCGCACCCGGTGTTCGTCGAGGTAGCGCAGCACGTAGGCGAGCAGGCCGAGGGACGCAAGCCCCATGCCCAGCCGCACGCGGTTCTGGCTGGTCTTGTCGAGCAGCAGGAGCCGTGCGATCGCATCCCATCCGGGCACGTACAGGTAGGCGAGCAGCAGCAGGATCACGGCGGTGAGCCCGATGAGCGTCCAGGGCAGCATCCGCTTCGCCCTGGCCTGCCTGAACACGATCCAACCGACGACGGGCAGCAGGTAGATGCCGATGTAGAAGAAGGTCGACGCTTCAGAGCCGTTCGCTCCGAGCAGGCCTGGGCGCTGCGCATTGAGAGTCTGCGTGAACGAGGATCCGATCGCCGAGGCGAAACTCAGCAGGCTGCCGCCACCGGTCGGTGTCACCCGGTTGCCCGGGTACGTGGTGCCGAGGAACGCCTCGACGGTCGTGAGTTTGGTCGCGAGCCAGAGAACCGTCACGGCGGATGCCGCAACGCCGGCCACGAGCACCGGTCCGACCCGCGAGAGCACTGCCCGCAGCCCAGGGTTCTCCCGGCGACGCTCGATCACGAGGCCGACCGCGAAGAACAACACGACAAGTACCGCCGGAACGATGAAGGGCACGTAGATGCCCGTCGCCATGACCACCGTGAGGTAGCCCACGAGGGCCGCCCAGCCCCATCGGGACCGCAGGGAGCTGCTCGAGAACGCGTGGATCAACGCCGTCATGGCGGTGAGTGCCCACACGACCGGCCACAGCGTCGTGGATAGGTACCACCACTGGAAGAGCGGGCTGTAGAGGAATCCGACTGCGATCATCGCGGAGACGCCGGGCCGCCTGGGCAGCAACGTGACGAGGAACATGTACGCGGCGGCCGCCAGTGCGAGCCCGGGGAGCCACCATTTGAAGGCGATCGCGTGGTCGACGTCCATGACCATGAATCCCCAGAGGTGCGGCCGGAAGGCCACCGTCCAGTCGACCCGGGGCAGGTCCTGCGGCAACGTCGCATCCATCCCGCCGGGGAACGTCTCGTTCACGAGCGGAAGCCCCTGCTGCACCTGGGCGATCGCCCACACCGTCTGCACGTTCCATTCATCGGACCTGGTGAGCTGTGGCGTGCCCGCGATCAGGCTCGAGTCACTGCCGTAGGCGATCTGGCTGTGGAAGACGCCTGAGGACGACCCGTTGATTCCGAGTGCGACGAGCACGCTGCCCAGGATCAGGAGCAGCGCGGGGAAGGCGAGGAGGACCCGCGTGCGCGGCAGGCCGTCCGTGCCCGGTTCGGTGAACCGCCGATAACTGTCGCGCCAGGCGTGCAGCCGCGATCGCCCGACAACGGGCGTCAGATCCTGTGGCACGGCGAGTTCCTCCATCACTTGCGCGGAATACGTCCGCATCGGGGCCACGGGCACCCCGGCGCCGACCCTCACCCAGAGTAGACGATTGGTGCCAGGGCCATCGAAAGGGCCTAGACGGGCTGCACAAGGTCGCGCAGCACATCCTGGGCGCCACGCCCGAACCGGGCGTAGCGTCCGGTACGCCACTCACGAACAACGGGGAGGATGCGCGCCGCGTACGCTGCGGGCAACGAACTGCGCATCAGCTCATGATCGAGCTTGTCGTTAATGAGTGCGAGCTCGGTCGGTCCAGGTTGTGGGGCGAGTTCAGGTGCGCGTTGGGCGAGAACCTCAGCCCTCTCCAGCAGGCGCTGGTTTCGTTCACTGCGGGATGCCTGCAGGCGCCCGAGTCGACCCGCGGCATCCAAGGTCGTCACTCCGATCTGATTGCCACCGTGCTGCCGGTAGTCGACGAGTTGCTCGTCGAGGAGATCCATGCTCCCGGTCGCCGCAGCCACGATCGCCAGCCATTCGTCGTGTACCCACGCGCCCGGAAACGGGCGGGCGCGTTCGAGGAGCTCCCGCCGCAGCATCGTGGTGGCCCCCGTGACGATGTTGCGTCGGAGGAGGAGTTCGAAGGCCCGGCCCTGATGTTCCAGGGTCCGTTCCGCGTCGGTCACACCGAGGGTCTGCAGGAGGGTGATGCCGAGCGGATGCCCGTCGCCGTCCACGAGCCGGGCGTCGGTGTGCACGAGCAGTAGTTCGGGGCGCCGACCGAATTCTGTCTTCATCCGTTCCAGTCGGTTCGGCTTCCAGACATCGTCCTGGTCGCTCAGCGCAAGGAGGTCGCCGGTGCATGCGCCCAGAGCCTGCTCGAAGTTCACTGCCACGCCCAGTGGTTCGGGGTTCCGGATGATGACGAGCTCGATGCCGAGCCCCGCGTTCGTCCTGCGCCACTCGCGAACGACACGATCGATCACATCCAGGGTCGCGTCGTTTGACCCATCATCCGAAACAACGATCTGGTCGGGCCGGAGCGTCTGGCCCAGGATGCTGGCGAGTTGCTCACCGACGTATGCGGCCCCGTTGTACGTGCACAAAGCAACCGAAACGTGTGAGGGTGGTGTGGATTCGCCAGTCATCGTGCCCTCTCCCCGCAGACCCCGCCGGTCCTATTGGACGCGACGCGCCCGTCTCATCCAGGACGTCGTTCGCCAGGACCGCGATGCCTCGAGCTTCTGGATCGTCGATGCCAGCTCGTCCGTGGAGTAGGTGACGCAGTCGCTCATGCGGAGGGCCGGTCCGCCGCCGAAGAGCTGCGACAGGGCACGCATGGGCGCCTGGATGCGCCACGATCGCGATTCGAGGATGGTCGCGATCCGCCGCAGCAGCCCGATCCGAAGGTGCGTGTTGGTCTGGAATGCCGAATTGTGGTCCTCATCGCCGCCATTCCCCGCCCGTCCTGTCACGAGGTCCCGTACCGCGCGGGCCTCCCCGATCGGCAGAAGTATGGGTAAGGCATCGAGCTTCCGGTCGATGGCGAGATGGTTGAGTCGCCACTCGCGGGATTCATGTTCCGTTCTCGAGGACTCTTCGGTCTCCCACCAGTGATAGATCGCGGTGATCTTCTTGGAGTCCTCCACGCCGACGATCGCCGCACTGCGCAGGATCAGGTCCCAGTCCTCGGTGGTCGTCATGGTCTCGTCGAAGGTCATTCCGAGGTCGTCGAAAATCCCTCGCGGGAAAGCGATCGACATAAGCGGCGTGCTGTTGCTCACGAGGTGCGATGTGAACGAAAAACTCGGGGCGTATGGGAACTTGGGGCTGCCGATCGCCCGGATCCCCGGAACCTGACGCACCGTGACCCGATCGACCGATTGCATGGTCGCGACCGCGCGCAGGAGCGCACCGGGCTTCCTTCTCTCGCTGGTCAGGAAGGCCTCGACCCAGTGGGCGAAGACATTGTCGTCGTCATCCAGCACGACAACATAGCGACCGCGGGCAGACTTCATTCCGACGTTCAGCGGGGTCGCACGCCCGCCGTGGTCGACCTTGACGTACCGGATCCGTTCTCGGAGCCACCGCGGATTGTCCTCGATGGCTTGTTCCACCTGGATTTGTTCAGCGGTGAGCACTTTGTGCCCGAGGACGAGGACCTCGAAGTCGTCAGACGTCTGGCCCGCGAGACAGTTGAACACTTCCCGCAGCTCTGCAATGCGCCGGCCCTGTGTTCGCGTGAGAATCGTCAGGAACGGGCGGTCGTCCTGGACGTCGGTGCTGTCGACAAGATGAGACGCCTGCGCGGGACCCGCAACGCAGGACCACACGAATTGGTTCACGCGGCCATTGGACTCGGCGGATTCACGGACGTAGCGGAGGAAGGAGTTGAGAGTCGTTCCGTCCTGCAACGCAGGATGGGTGGACGGGAAATGCTGGTCACTCTGCGACAGCTCGACGTTCTGCATCCCGACCCTGTGCAGTCCGGCAGCGCCCAACTTCGCCACGAGGGACTTTTCGCTGAAGAATTCGATGTGCGTCGCGTCGAGGAGACCGGACGCAGTGTAGTCCCACTCGCCGAGCAGAAGCTTGTGGGTCACGTCCTGGTGCGTGACGTTGGGCACGCTGACGACGACGTGCGCGTCGTTGCTGCGGCAGAGCTGGGCGATGACGTCGAGAAGGCCGCTCGCGGTGCCGATGTGCTCGAGCCCGTCCAGGATGGAGATGGAACGCACCCTGCGACCGGCCAGGATCTTCTCGATGAACGAGAACGTGTCCGGCAGTGTCAGGTCGTGAGCGTGCATCTCGAGGCCACGGGCGCGTGCCGAGCGGAGACCCTCGGAATCGAGGTCAACCCCCACGTACTGCCTGCCCAGTTCCGATTGGACGACCTCGCCGATGACGCCGAATCCGGCCGCGAGGTCGAGGTGGACACCGTCCCCGTCGGAAATCCGGTACTCCTTGAGGAGTGCGATCGTGTGCCCATAGACGTTGTCCACCGCATAGGCGTTGTCATACGGGTTGCCGCTCATAGAAGGTACCTGTGCTTCGCGTATTCGTTCGTCGGAGTGAACACTCCGACGACATGGTCGGAATCCACCTGGGGGGCGAGTAAACCGGCAAGACGCCGCCGCTCATACTCGGCGACCGCGCGAAGCAGTGTCTCGTCCTTGGAAGAGCGGAAGTAGCCGGCTATCTTCTCGACGAGGTCATCGCGAGACCACTTGTGCGCCAGGAGGAGCCCTGCCTCAGCCGAGTAATACTGCTCGGCCGAGGTGGGCTGCCACTGTCCGTCGTCGCCGAGGCGCTTGTCATGGAACACCGTCGCGGCGGGCTGGAAGACGACCAGCCGGCCGGCTAGACGAACACGCCACGAGAAGTCCACATCATCGCAGTACATGAAGAAGGTGTCGCTGTCGAAGCCGCCGAGTTCGACGAAGAGATCGCGCGGGATCAGCGCGCAGGCCGTGGTAGCCCACATCGTCTCCCCGGTCACCGGGTCGTAGTCCTTGGGGTGTTCGATGGGGAGCTGTTTCGCCTCGGCCATGCCCACGAGCGGGTCGTCCAGGGAACGGATCAGGAACCCGAGGGCACGGGGGGCGAGCACGACATCCGGGTTCATGATGAGGACGAGGTCCGTGTCCAGATGCTCGGCAATGAGATTGTGCCCGAGAGCGGAACCGGTATTCCTGCCGAACCATTCGTAGCGGATTCGGAGGGAGGGAAACCTCTCGGCCCAGGCCTCAAGGACGTCGGTGTCGAGCAGGGGACGCGGGGACGCATCCCCGTAGGCCACCTGCATAGGCCAGACGGCTCCCTCGGGGACGGCCAGTTCAGCGCAGCGGTTGAGACTTTCGAGTGCCCGTTCGATGGCGCCGACGTCGTTGTTGTAGAGGACGCACTGAACGGTGACGGACTGTTCAGCGTACTCAGGCACGGATGTCTTCCAGCCAGGAGATGAGTTCGGTCAGCCCTTCATCAAGGGAGACTCGCGGCGACCAGCCGAGGTCCGCAGTCGCAGCGGAATTGTCCGCAAACGCGGCGCGGACATCGCCCGGACGGTACTGGCCGGTGACCGTGGGGGCCGGCGCGGAATACCTGTCCGCGATCATCGTGGCGACCTGGCCGATCGTCGCCGGGACTCCGGATCCGATGTCCCAGAGTCCGCTGCGTCCGTGAACGATCGCCAGGCGGATGCTTTCAACGACGTCGCTGACGTGAACGAAGTCACGCAGGATCTCGCCGTCCTCGTAGACCGGAATGCTCTCACCGCTTCTGGCGACGCCGCAGAACAGCGGGAGAATTCCCGTGTACGAATTCGTCGGCGACTGGCCCGCACCGTAGACGTTCTGAAGCCGGACGATTCCGAGAGCAACATCGCGCGGGGTGCACCATGCCCTGAGCAGGAGCTCCTGCGCGACCTTGGTGGCACCGTAGATACTGACCGGGCGTGTCTGCGTGAAGCGCGCGTCCATGGCAACAGGTTCGGAGCCCGCCGCAGCCCAGATTCCCTGGGTGAGGTCTGCTGTGGTCCGCGGTTCCGCGGGCACGACGATGCCGTCGGCGTTGCGGAGGGATCCTTCCCCGTACACGGCACGGCTGCTGGCGAGCACGATCTCCTCGGGCAGCGCTCCGGACGCACCGAGGGCGTCCAGCATGCGGGTCGTCCCGACCACGTTGGTCATGCTGTGGAGCGTGGCTTCGTCATAGGACTGGGCTGTGCCCGTCTCGGCGGCCAGATGCACGACGACGCGAGGGTGGGTACGGTCGAGGACGCGGTTCCACGTCTCGACCTCGGTCACATCGCCTTCGATGACAACCGCGGCGGGATGGAGGTCCTCGGAGTGCCGGCGGCCGTTGTGCACCTGCGGACTGAAGTTGTCCACGATGACGACCTCGTCAAAATGGTTGATGAGCGAATGTGAGAGTCGCGAGCCGATGAAGCCCGCTCCTCCCGTAATCAGTACAGTGCCAGCCGACATGGTGTGACCGTCCTCCCCCTGCCCCGTTTGGACAACTCGACCAGTCTAGACGCCCCGTGGAAAGCCCCGTAGTCGCGGCGGAGCACCACTTTGGGTCGTCAGCGGGGTGGAGGCTGCCGTTCGGGCACCTCTCCTTCGACGTCGCGCAGCCGCAGTTCGAGCAGGGCGATGGATTCCGCGAGACTTCTCGCCCGCCCCTCCATGCGGGTCAGCTCGGAACTGTGCTGAAGGCAGACGAGGAAGAGGATCGCGATGCTCACGAAGAAAACGAGGTTCGTCGGAACCTGAATACCGAGGAGCTGCGCGGTCCACTCGAGCGTGACCGGGAAGATGCTGGCCAGGAGCGCGGCAATGCCGGCGACCATCCACCAGACGGCATGCCTCTCGCGCAGGCGTCCTCGGCGGAGCAGTTCGACGACGATGACCAGTGTCAGGAGCGCGGCGGCTATCCCGAGCACATAGCTCGTCAGGGTCATGCTGTGCCGCCCTCGGCGCGTCGGCCCAGTGGGGGTCTCAGGAGGGCGAACAACAGTGCGATCATCGCCCTGCCGAGATAGACCGCCGACTTGCCGGCGCCATGCGAGGGCGTTCCGCCGGATCGCACGCGCATGGATGCGGGAACCTGCATGACACGACACCCTCCACGAACGGCAATGACGAGAGACTCGACCGTGTCGCCGAGGTACTCGGCCGGATAGTGCTTCGAAAAGAGCATGACCGCTCGGGGGCCACTGGCTCTCAGGCCGGACGTGGTGTCGGTGAGCCTGGTCCCGGATATTCTGCTCAAGAGTGACGAGAGAACGATCATCGCCCACCGTCTGGGACCGGACGCCACATACTCTCCTGCCCCGGCGAATCGGGCGCCGATGACCAGATCCGCGTCTGCGAGACCGGCGAGCATCGCCGGTACGGTGCCCGGATCGTGCTGGCCATCGGAATCGATTTGGACGACGTTCGAGTAGCCATGTTCGAGGGCGTAGCGAAATCCCAGTCGCATCGCCCCACCCACGCCCAGGTTGATCGGCAGAACGGCCACCAGCGCTCCCGCCGCACGCGCCGCAACGGCCGTGTTGTCTGACGAGCCATCGTCAACCACGAGGCACCCGGCACCGGGCAGCTGGTCGAGTACTTCACGGACGACGGCGCCCACCGATTCTTCCTCGTTGAATGCAGGCATCACGATGAGGGTTTTCTCCAAAGCCGTTTGCACGTGCTCTATCTTATTCTCGGCCCGTCACGTCTTCCGGGCGCGTGGGGGCGCCCGGAGTCTGCATTGTGTCCCCGCCATGCAGGCGCGAGACGATCGCGAGATATTCCCGAGCCCGGCTCGCCCATGCCCAGTGGGCCTCCAGAACGGGCCTGGGCATGGCGGGCAATGGGCGTCGCAAGGCATCCCGAACGCCGTCAATGAGTGGTTGCAGTGAGAGCTCGCGGACTTCACGCACGGGACCTCCATCCGCACGAATAGGCGCAACCGACGGAACCGGAAACGAAACGATCTGGGCACCGGATGCTGCGGCCTCGAGCAGCGTGATCTGGAATCCCTCCGCCAGCCGGCTGGGGTTGACGAGCACCGAACCGTGCAGGACTGACCTGATGACCGCGGTATCCGCGTGGCCGTAGAGATGGATACTACCGTCAATCCCGCGAGACCGAATCCGCGTCCGGAGATTCTCACGGTCCGGCCCGTCACCGAGCATATGGACCTGAAGCCCGTCGAACTCGGGTTCCGTCAGAAGCGTCGCTGCAACGTCGACGAATTCCTCCCATCCCTTTCCCCCCACCAGCCGGCCGATGAACGCTATTCCAGTCGGCGGGGCATCATCGGCAAACGCGGGCCAGTCCTCCATCCGGAGGGCGTTGGGGAAGATTACAGACTCCCGGCGAGCGAGCGCGGAAACGAACTCGGCAACCGGTGCCGACACGGCGAGCACTGCAGCCGCACGCCGCAGGACGGTCCGGCCGACGCTGAGGTCGACCAGACGTGAGGCAAGTTGGATGACGCGGGAAGGGGTTCGGACGAACCCGGCTCCGTGCTCCGTGTGGATCACGGGAATGCCCGCGAGCCGCGCGGCCCGGAGCCCGACGTAGGACATCGGGAAGAAGCGCGTGTGGGTGGACACTACAGTCGCACCGGTCGTTGAAAGCAGGATACTGAGCCGACGAGCCGTTCCCCACGCCGGAAACGATATGACGGATGCGACCGGGACATGCCTGCGCAACCGGACAACACGAATTCCGTCCTCGTCGACGTCGGAGGGGGTGACGTCCAGTGTCACCACCGTCACCCGTGCGCCCGCAGCGCGCACGGCGTTGGCCAGCTGGAAGACGTGGCTCTCGAGTCCGCCCAGGCGTGGGGGATAACTGTTGACGATGATCGCCACGTGAACGGCACCAGAGTCACCCGGTTCGATCTCTATCGCCACGGTGCTCCCCCGGATATCCGTTTTCGCTCTGAGTCTATTCCCCCTGCGGTTCGCGTCGACGGGGACGGTCGCGGGGCATCCGCTCGGGGCGGCATCCGCGGTCCGGTGTTCCGGACGACCGCGAACGGGCGGCAGGTAAGCTCACCACGTGACACTCACTGTGATTTCTCCTGCGCAGGCGCGGATGTTGACGGCGGTGATGGTTCCCCTCCTCGCTCTCGTGGCTCTCCTGAGCTGGGCGACAGCCTCGCCTGTCGGCGCGAGCCCCGATGACGACTTTCACCTCGCGAGCATCTGGTGCGGGGACGGACTGCGTGCGGGCCTCTGTGAGACGGGGCCGTCGGAGGCAGAGCGAGTTGTGCCTGAATCGGTGACGACCTCCGCGTGTTACGCGTTCAAACCCACGGAGACCGCGTCCTGCCAGGGCGGAGACATCGCATCCAGCGTCACGACGATGATCGCGACTGGTCGCGGCAACTGGACCGGCGCATACCCCCCACTGTTCTATTCCGTCATGGGGATGTTTGCCGGGCCGAACATCACGATCTCAGTCCTCCTGATGCGAGCGTTCAACGCCCTCCTGTTCGTCGCGTTCACGACGGCGTTGTTCTGGCTGTTGCCACCCGCCAGACGACCGCTGTTACCCATCGCCCTGGTCGTCTCGGTCGTTCCACTGGGTATGTTCCTGATCCCGTCGACCAATCCCGGCAGTTGGGCGATTCTTTCGGCCGGCACCCTCTGGATCTCCCTTCTGGGATACTTTGAGACGCACGGTCGGCGCCGTCTGGGACTCGGCCTGCTAGCCGCAGCAGCCACGGTCATCGGATCTGCGGCGCGAGCCGATGCCGCCCTCTACGCAGTCCTTGCCATCGGGATTGTCGTCCTGATCGCCGCCCGGCGAACCCGGCGTTTTCTGGTGTCATTGTCCCTGCCTGTCGCCCTGGCGCTGACGGCTGCGTTCTTCTACTTCTCGTCGGGCCAGTCTTCGTTTGCCGAATCCGGGCTTGCCTCGAACGCAAGCGGAAGCGATTGGCAGCAGCTTCTGTTCGTGAACGTCCTCGATGTTCCCCAACTCTGGGCAGGTGTCCTGGGCTTCTGGGGACTCGGCTGGCTGGACACCACTCTGCCAGGTGTGGTCTGGGTCCTGGCTGTGTCCGTCTTCAGCGCGACAGTGTTCACCGGCCTGCAGTCGACGTCGTGGCGAAAGGGTCTGGCGACCTCGGCCGTATTCGGCATGATGTGGGCCATTCCGACCTATGTGCTCGTGCGTTCCCGGGCGTTCGTGGGTGAACAGGTCCAGCCCCGGTACATCCTGCCGCTCATGATCCTGCTGGCGGGGATCACTTTTCTCCAGCCCGCCGGGCGCGCGTTCGCGCTCGGACGGGTTCAAGCAGTTCTTATCGTCGTCGGTCTTGGTGTCGCCAATTCCGTGGCATTGCACGTCAACCTGCGGCGTTATGTCACAGGGACAGATGCCATCGGTTGGAATCTCAACGCCGGCCTCGAATGGTGGTGGGGGGTCGGCCCGGCCCCGATGGCCGTCTGGATCGTCGGGACCGCGGCGTTCGCGGGTGTTGCAGCCGGTCTGCTGGCGCTGACTCAATCCCGTACGTCGGCCCCGTCGAGGTAGAGCCCACCGCCCGCGCGTACCACCGGCCGATGACAGACGGGTCGGCCTCCTAGCGCATGTAGCTGATCCGGCTCCGGACCTTCTTGGCCACTGCTCTGACGCCTCCGGCGCGCCAGTAGTGCACAAAGAGGCCGGCGTCATGGCGAAGGCCGTGCTTCTTGCGGCGCACTTCGGGACGTCGATGCGACTTCCTGGCCTCCCCGGGAGTCACAACGCCGCTGGCCAGGAGATCGGGCGAATGACGGGGATCGGCGACGAAATCCACGAGTGGGGCGAGAACCGTCTTCCATTCGTAGTCAGCGCGCACCCGCTGAATGTTCGCCCGTGCTTCCTGGGCGAACTCATCGTCGAACAAGACTCTCTCCAGGGCGGCCGCGAGTGCACCGATGTCATTGGGCGGTACGACAATACCGAGGCCTTCACTCTGGACGAGGGCCGCGAAGTGATCACCCTCTGTGACGACCATGGGGAGTCCGGCCCACAGGTAGTCCAGGATCCGGGTACGGAACGAGAAGGTCGTCTCGACGTGGGCGAAGTGGGTGCTGACACCCGCATCGGCCTCGCCGAGGTAGTTGTGCCGTTCCGCGTAGTCCACCCACGAGGAATTGAAGAAGACGCTGCTGTCGAGCACGCCGAGTTCAGAGGCGAGCGACCGTGATTCAGCGACGATGCCCATCTCGGGCACGCCCGGGTGCGGATGCTTCGTCCCCTGGAAATAGAGCCGGACATTGTCGTGAGTCTCCGACAGCCGGGCAACGGCACGAATCAGTGTTTCCGGGTCGAACCAGTTGTAGAGGCCTCCGCTCCAGAGCAGAAGCTTGTCTGTCGCTTCGATCCCCGGCAGGACGCCCTTGAGGACCGGCCGGGTCGCAGGAGGAAAGACCCCGTCGAGGCCGAACGGCACGACTTCGATCAGACCGGTCAGATCCGGATCGGAGGCATAGTTCGCGGGGTTCAGCCGGCCAAGGGCCGCGAGCTGGCCGAGATAGAAATGCCGCTGGCGCTCAGAGGCGCACATGAAGAAGTCGCCGCGGAGGAGTTGTTCATTCAGAACATCAGTCGCATCGGAAACCTGCTTGTTCCACTGAACCGCGCCCTGCTCGCGGCCCTGCTCCAGTTGTTCAAGGTGCATCGGGTCGTAGATATCGGCCACGACGATTTTGTTGGTCTTCCTCAGCGAATCGAAGAGTGCCATCGCGAGCCCCTGGAAGACAATCACGTCCGCCCGCTGCTCCAGGCGACCCATCGTTCGGTCATCACCCGGGCGAATATGCACGATCTCGAACGGAGCATCCACGGGTTCGGCCCCGGCAAGGGTGACCAGAGTGACCTCATTGCCCCTGGCCAGGGCGGCGGCCATGTTCCAGGCTCGAATTGCGGGACCGGCCATCTTGGCGCCGATGGGATCGCCCGTGATCACGAGGACACGCGTCACGACCGGAGTGTCCGTGACCCCGAACGCGTTGACGATCTTTTCATAGCCCTTCAGATAATGCTCTGAATGGTAGGACGGGGCGTCGGTCTCACCGAAGAATCGCCAGATGGTCTTGTCGGGAACGACACGAGTCGACTGGATCAGGTCCCGAGACTCCACGAGGGATGGCAGGTTCTCGACGAATTGGTCAATGGCGTAGACACCGGCGAGGGTATCCCTGGCGACTTCCTGAACGGGTCCGTTGTCGCCACCCTTGCGAAGATCGAGTGACGTCGAATCTAATTTGCCACGAGCCACTGCCCGACGAACAGTCAGCGCCAGGGTCGCTGGAAAGATCTTCGCGAGCGCCTCGTCGCCGAGGTTCTTGTACTGGGTGAACAGTGCGTTTCGTTCGAGAAGATAGGTTTCCTTGAAGGCGCCGAACGACGTCATGGACGCGTGGTGTTTGTGGAACGCCAGCGACGCCGGCTCGTACACGAAACGCCATCCGCGGAGGTTGAGTCTCCAGCCGAAGTCGACATCCTCGAAGAACATGAAGAATCGCTCATCGAACCCGCCGAGCGCATCGTAGACACTTCGACGAACGAACATCGCCGAACCCGTCCCGAAAAGCACGTCGCGCGCGTGGTCTAGTTCGGTGGGGACCGCCTGGGCGGTCAAGGGCTTATAACCCTGCCCGAACCAGGTCATGGCCGATCCGATGTAGTCGACGAGAAGACCGTCCCAATCGAGCACTCGACTTGCGATGGCGCCGATCTCTGGATCCTGGTCGAAACGACTGATTGCGGACCTCACCCAGGCGGAGTCAGGCTTGGCATCGTTGTTCAGGAACGCCAAAAAATCTCCTGAGGATGCCTTCACGCCCAGATTGCAGCCCCCGGCGAACCCGAGGTTATCCTTTGATTCGACCAGAACGACGTGAGGTGCTGCGGCTCGGATTCGCGCGGCGCTGTCGTCACCGGAGGCATTCTCGACCACGACGATTTCGAGGAGATCTGCCGGCCAATCGATCCGGCCGAGCTGGGCGATGGCCTCTATGGTGTCATCGGTTCCCCGGAAATTAACGAGGATGACGGACACTACGCCCGCTTGCTTCTTCGGCATGAATGGCTTCCTGACTTGTGGGTGTGCGCATAAACCCTACCAAGCCCCCGCTGGCGCAACGCCGGACTCTGTCGGGTACCACGCTTTCAGCGGCAGTCGCCGCGCCTCCCGTTCACGGCACCGCGATGGTTCGACACAGCAGCGGGGTGTCCGCACCCGCGCCGATATTCTGCGCCGTCACGCACACGTCGTTTGAGCCGGTTTGGGCAGGGATGCGAATCCCATAGCCATGATTGGCGCCGTATCCCGGCATCTGCGCAGCGGCAGCTGCACTCGGGGCGTCGGCCACCACTGTCGTCTTCGTTCCATTGACCGTGACGATGACAGTGACAGGGCCGGTCGAATCAGGATCGATCGCCCATCCCCACGACTCAACGGTTCCCGCGGTCGCCCACAGGTCCTGGACGAGGCCCACGGGCGGACCACTCGGCGCCGCGGGCACGATGATGGTCTGGCACCCGAAATTAAGGTTCGCGCCAGACGCCACGTTTATGCCCCATGCACACACTTCGTGAGCTCCCGGCGCTGCGGCAATCGTGGCGCCGAAACCATGATTGGGTCCGTAGCCGGGATAGGCGGCGCCGACCGCGGCGTTCGCGGAGTTTGCGCTAAGCACGGTCCATTGTCCGTCGATGCGCACCTGGACCGGGATTGGTCCTGTCTGGTCAGGGTCGAGCGCCCAACCCCACATGCTCACACCGCCCGCGGTTCCCCACACCTGGTTCAGCGCGCCAACGGGCGAACCCGACAAGACCGTGACAGTACGGCAACCGAGGGCCAGGTTTGCGCCAAGGCCCTGATTGACGCCCCAGGCGCAGACCGTGTGTTTTCCAGGGTTCGCCTTGATCGTCCCGCCGAATCCGTGGTTCGGACCATATGCGGGATAGGCCTGCCCAACGCCCGCGTTCGCTGCGTCGGCAGTGAATACGGTCCAGACGCCGTCGACCGTGACGTGAACCGGGATGGCAGCGACGGTGTCGGGATCAAGTGCCCAACCCCACATGCTGATTCCAGTAGGAGTGGTCCACATGTCGCTCATGACACCGATCGGCGAACCTGACGGCACGACGACCGTTCGACACCCGAGGGTAGTATTCGATCCAGCCCCGATATTCACAGCGTAGACACAGACCGTTGCAGGTCCACCTGCTGCAGGTATGACCCCCCCGAACCCATGGTTGGAGCCGCTGGCCGGATACGTTCCCAGGCTGGCTGTGCTCGGACTGTTCGCCTGCAGAACGGTCCAGATCCCATTCACCGTGACGTGTATCTGAATCGGATTCGTCGTGTCCGGGTCCAGTCCCCAACCCCAGAGGCTTACGGACCCGGGGCTGGAAAAGACATCCTTCAGTTCGCCGGCAGGCGAGCCGTCGGGAACCGTGATGTTATAGCAACCGAGCTGGGTGTTCTCGCCTGCCCCTTGGTTCACAGCGAAAACGCACACACTGTAGGGACCGGCCTGGGGAACGGCGATGCTTCCCCCGAAGCCGTGGTTCTGTCCGGCACCCGGATACATCGTTTCGGCGGTTGAATTGGGCGCATCAGCGGTCCAGGCAACCCATTGGTCGTTGACCTTCACGTGGATTGCCAGCGCGTTGCTGGAAGCGCTGCCGTCGACAGCCCAGCCCCACATATTGATCATGTTGTCGGTCGCCCAGATCTCCTTGACCTGGCCGACGGGCGAGCCGAGGGCCGTTGTGCTCGGACCGAACCAATTGTTGAAGAAGACCCAGAAGTTGCGGTTCCCATACGAGGAGCAGTTATCGCCCGTGGTGTACAGGCTTGCCAAAGAGGCACCATTGGGCTGGTAAGGCGTGTAGTTGTACAGGTTTGCCGTTGCCTGGTTCTCGATCGTGACTGTCGATGCCCCACAACTGGCGTCAGGACTCCACTGGATCCTGGTGGGACCTATGGCGTATGTTCGCGCGGGGAAGTTCGTGTACTGCCGAAACTGCCACGCTGCCTTGTAGACCTGATTGTAGAATCCGTAGAAGGCCGCGTCGCAGTTACTCGTGTCTGGACAGCCATAGCCCGCCGCCTTCCGGTAGGTGCTCGCCGTCGGGCTGGAACTCGACACGAGCGACGTCTCTTTCTGGAGAAGGACCAAGAGGACTTGCGGATTGATACCGCACGCCTGTGCCGCTTTGTAGATGATGCTGCTCGCCAGTTCGTTGGGCACGCCGTCGTACGCGGCGCAGTGGCCCGGGGCGACGGCTGCACGCGACACCGTGTCCATCCGATAGTCCTTGAGGCAGGTATAGCCCGCATTGCACGCGCTCTCCTTGCCAACGAGGAACGCCTGAATATCAGCCTCACTCATTGACTGCGTGTTAAAGAAAACCTGATCACTGATGATATTGCCTGGTTGGAACTGCGAGCCGGTGACCGCGGCAGCGCTGTCGACCGGGGTGACAAACGTCGGTACGGTGAGCACGGCTGCCACGAGGGACGCCAACGCGATCATTGCCCCGAATCGGCGCAGCGGCCGCCTGCTCGGTCGAACCTCGCTCACGAGCACTGTCACAGGTCTACACCGGGAAACGGCTGTGCCGGCAATATCAGTTCTGCGACGGAAAAGGCTACGATCTCGAACATTGGCTCACCCTGATCTTCCAGCTAGATAGGTACACGTTACGTGCATGCGTTGACGAAAAGGAATCGCAGGGGAACAATCAGCCGGCGGTCCTCCCAGTGGCGTCGTTCGCACCGTTCACGTCATCGAGCACATCGACGACGGCTTGGAGGGATTCATCCGACACCGGGTGGATCAGAGGAGCAAAATCTGCGGGCTCGTGGGCGCGGCTCGGTTCGATCGCACCGCGGAGTCCGTTCACCCGACGTTTTACGAAGCCGGCCACTCGGAGTGCCCCGCGGATGGGACGCCCGTACCGCCACGCCCGGCTGTGCAGCAATCCGGCAAGCTGCTCGTGAACGCCGAGAAGGGCGAAGGATTTGCGCAGGTAGGGGACGATGTCCCCGGGCATGATCAGCAGCGAGCTCTCGAGGCGATGGAGCACTTTCGCCTCTGACCAGGCCCAGGACTTCTTGGAATGGTCAGTGTATGACGAGTTGCCACCCTCCCAGCGACGATAGATGGCCGTCAATGAGTCGACTTCGGTGACGCCCAGGAGCAGGGAACCACGCAGGATCATGTCCCAGTCTTCACACACGGTCAGTTCTTCGTCGAACTCGAATCCGAGGATGCTGAAGAGCGCCGCAGGAAACGCCCACGACATGAACGGCGAGTAGTTCATCTGCAGGTGGGCCAGCTGATCGAATTCGCGCGGGTACTCCGCCTTGGGCCAGGACAGGGTGCGGAAGCCGATCTGGTCCTGTGGCCAGAGCTCCGGCTTGACCATCTGGGTGGCGACCAGGGAGCGCAGAAGCCGTCCCTCGCTCGTCAGCGAGGCGATCTTAAACTCTTCCACCCAGTTCCCGAACAGGAGATCGTCATCGTCGTAGACCGCGACGAACCGACCGTGTGCGGCGCGGATACCCGCGTTCAGTGGCTTTCCCCGGTTTCCGCCGTGAACTTCAATGAGGGAAATCCGATCGAGGAAGCCCGTCGACTGCTGAGCGACAATCGCGCGGACTTCGGCGGCATCGGCAGGGGTGGCATCGTGATCGATCACAATGACCTCAAAGTCCTGGTCGCTCTGCGCCGCCAGGCACAGCAGCGCGTCGCGGAGAGGCTCTGGTCGTTTTCCCTTAGTCCGCAGAAGCACGCTGAGGAAGACCCCACCCTCCCGCTCCTCTGCGATGAGCTGTTTCGCGCTCTCGAGCGCGTTCCGGAGGCGCGGGTCGATCCGCGGTCCCGACATCAGCTCGGACAGCAGGATCTGGATTGTCGCCGTCTGGGGAGAGCGACGATCGTCACCCACGGTCACGTCAGAAGCGGTGGACTGCATACTTGTCTCCAATGAACTGTCCCACCAGGTGCCCGGCGTCGAGGGGCGCCGGCAGCGATCCACTCTTGCTCTTCAAGTGGAAGGCCGCAACAGCCTTCAGAACGGCGTCGGTGCCCTCATTCTGGAATTGGGCGATGAGCTTCTCGACGATCTCGGGATGCGAATACTTGTGCGCGATGAACAGCGCGGCCTCAGCCGAGTAGTACACCTCGGCGCTCGTCGGTGGCCAATCACCGGTTTGAGTGAGACGTTTGTCGTGGAAGACCCGGGCGGAGGGTTCGAACACGACCCGATAGCCGGCCAGGCGCAGCCGCCACGAGTAATCGACGTCATCGCAGTAGAGAAAGAACGTGTCGGAATCGAATCCGCCGATCGTGTCGAATGCCGCCCGGGGGGTCAGCGCACAAGCCGTCGAAGCCCAGCTCGTGTTGCCGGTGTTCACCTCGAAGTCTTTAGGGTGCTCGATGGGGATCTGGCGGGCTTCAGCGATTCCTACCGAACCTGTGACGGCTCTGGTGAGCGAGCGCACCGTATCCGGCGCAACGATGGCATCGGGGTTGAGGATGAGGATCAGCTCCGCGCCCGAGAGCGCGGCGAGAGCATTGTGGCCCGCTGCAGACCCGAGGTTCTTGCCGAAGACCCGGTAGATGAGCTCTCCGGCTTCCGCCGCGACGACGGCGCGGATCTCCTCGAGAATGTCCGCGCCCAGAACGGGTTCGGCGCTGCAGTCACCCAGGAGAAGCGTCCACGCCCCGACCAGGCCGTCTGACCGCGCCCACTTCACGGAGTTGGCCATCGCCTGGGCGGCTCGGAGGATTTCGTACGCATCGTTACCGAACAATACGGACTGCACCGACACCGACCGAGGGTCAGCCACGGGGGAACCCCGTGCTCCAGTCGCCGCTCTTGTCGGTATCTGGCGTCACACAGAACATGTCCATTACTTTGCGTTCCTCTTTGTCTCTGAATCTAGGATGCGATCAGTCGTGTCCGCCCCCACCGTGGATCGGATCCGTTTCCGTCCCGGCCACCGGCCCTGAACCATCGCAGCCCAGAATACGAGTCCCTTTCCCGGGCCCCAATTCTTGAGCGACATCGCCCATTTCTCGACCCCGTGCCAGCTCAGCCAGGCGCAGCCAAGAGAAATGACGAGGGCGGTGAGTGCGAACCAGCCGTAGCCCCAGCGGTAGACGCCCAGGTAGGCAAGGACCTGCTGGACAAGGAAGCCATAGATGTACACACCGTATGAGTAGTCGTTCCGTGCACCGATCCACTGGAGCCGGCGAGGGAGTCGGGCCGCGAGATAGAGGACGAAATAGGCTCCGGCGATGATACCGAGGGTGTTGAACGCGCCATAACGCAAGGTGACGATAACGATGAGTCCGGCAAGCACACCCAGACGATCGTCGAAGGGGACCGACCTGGAATACACCGCGAGCGTGGAGCCGACCAGGAAGGTGAAGGTCAGGGCGACAAGCTGGGTGTCTGCAAGGAAGGGCGCGATGGACCCGAGACTCGCCGGATTCGACAGGTTGATGATCTGCAGTACGAAGAAGCCGACGGTGAGAGCCGGGACAACTGCCTTCGCTCTGGCCAGCACGCCGAACGCAACGCAGACCCCGATGACCAGATAACAGCGCCATTCATAGATGAGTGTCCAGATCGATCCGTTGAAGACCGATGCCTTGACGCTCTGCCCGTATGGCGTCGTCTCCGCAAAAATATCGTAGATCCCGTAGGTCCCGATGTTCATGGTCCAGTTGCCGGCGACATAGTGGAACGGACCGTTCGGGGCGCGGGCGAAGAAGTCGCCGAGTGCGCCGCCCGCCGTGACCCAGATCACGGGAGCGACGACGAACGCGGTGATGAGAAGGACGCCCCAGTAGGCGGGAAAGATCCTGAGACTCCGCCTCCACATGAACTGGAGGATGTCACTCGACATCCCGCTCTTGGCGATGAGGTAGCCGCTGATCGCGAAGAACCCTCCGACGGCGATGCTTCCCAGCGAGGCCTGGCCGCGGGTGAGCTCCCAGAACGGGTCCCGTCCGAAGCCACCCGTGGGAAAGGCGTGGTCGAAGATGACCAGCGAGGCCAACAGCAGTCTGAGCAACCCCAGAGAGTTGCGGTGTCCACCGAGGGCCTCCGCAATCGTCAGCCCCACCTGGCGGGGTGCGACATCCGATTTCTCAGGCGGCACTGGTCTCGCCCCGGTTCAGAGAGTCGAGATACGCCGCGATTGTTGGTTCTGCCTCCCCCACGGTGACGAGTTCGCCGTGCCTCAGCCAGGCCGCGTGATCGCACATCTCCTGGACCGCGGTCATCGCATGACTGACCAGGATCACGGTCTTTCCCGCGCGCTTGAAATCGATGAACTTCTGACTGCATTTCTCCTGGAACTCT
This sequence comes from Cryobacterium sp. MDB2-A-1, assembly GCF_004402675.1. NCBI lineage: Bacteria > Bacillati > Actinomycetota > Actinomycetes > Micrococcales > Microbacteriaceae > Cryobacterium > Cryobacterium sp. MDB2-A-1. The sequence continues at coordinate 56,393 of NZ_SOFK01000023.1, forward strand.
GCATCGCCGACGGAAAGCACCTCATCGACCACGAGCACGTCCGGGTCGACATTGATGGCGATCGCGAAGCCAAGACGGACATACATTCCCGAGGAGTAGTTCTTGACGGGCTGGTCGATGAACTGTTCCACCCCGGAGAAGTCGACGATTTCGTCGAACTTTCGGGTGATTTCGCGCTTGGACATCCCGAGGATCGATCCGTTGAGGAACACGTTCTCACGGCCGGACAGCTCCGGGTGGAAGCCGGAGCCCACTTCCAGCAGGGCTGCGATCTTCCCGTTGTAGGTGATGGAGCCCTTCTGCGGGAAGTAGATCTTGGCGAGGCATTTGAGCAAGGTCGACTTGCCGGAACCGTTGCTGCCGATCAGACCGAACGTCGACCCGGTCGGGACCTCGAAGCTCACGTCCTTGAGCGCCCAGAAATCCTCGTGAACCGACCGGCGCCCTCGCATAATCGCGGATTTAAGGGACTGGTTTCGTTCGTGATACAAACGGAATCTCTTGCTGACATGGTCAACGCTCACTGCAATGTCACTCATAATGCCTCCGCCAGGCCCTTCTCACTCTTACGAAACACCCACACGCCCACGACGATTGCCGCGAACGCCCACACAGCACAGAATAAGAGGTCCTGTGGGTTGGGCCAGGTGTTGTCATAGAGCAACTGCCGGAAAACGGCGACAAACCGTTCGAGCGGATTGAGCCGGTAGATGTCCATCAGGGTGATGGACGTCCCGAACAGCCCCCCATGCGCCCGCGACTGGTCCTCGACCAGGCTGATGGGATAGATGATCGGCGTGAGGTACATCCAGATCTGCATGACGATCGAGACGAGGTACTGCGTGTCCCGGAAACGGACGTTCGCCACCGAGAGCATCAGGGCCAGGCCTGACGCGAAAATAGCGAGCAGCACCATGACGAAGATCACCAGCGGGATCCACGGCCAGACGAACGAACCGCAGATCGCCAGGACGAGGACGAGGACGCCCATCTCGAAGAGCCAGTTGTAGCCGATGGAACCGACCGTCGAGAGCGGGAGCACAATTCGAGAGAAATAGACCTTCTGCACCAGGCCCGCGTTGGCAATGATCGATCCCATGCCGGTCTGCACGACGTTCGCGAAAAAGGCCCACGGCAGCAAGCCACAGAGTAGCCAGACCGCGAAGATGTTGAGCCCACTGGGATTGCCGGGAGGTGGAGTGACCCGGAGAATAAACGCGAACACAATTGTGTACACCAGCATCGTCGCCAGTGGGTTGACCAACGACCACAGCTGCCCGAATATTGTGCGTTTGTACTGGCCACGAATCTCACGCAAGGTGAGATTGGCCAAGAGCTCCCGGGAATCGAGAACTTCCTTCATGTATCGCATGTAGCCTCACTGAGTGGCCGGTCGGATGGCCGCAAACCAATCTAGCCTAGAACAATGAGGAGCAACCGTATGGCCGTCGCAGCCAAATCACAGTCAACGACCGCCCACGTGGCCGTCGTGACCGTGAGCTACGGGTCGGGAAGAGTGCTGGGCGATTTCCTCGGTTCCCTGGGTTCGGCGCTCACCGGTCCGCTGCACATCGTCGTCGCAGACAACAAGGTACTCGAGGGTGACACGACGGTCTCGGGTCTCGCTCATGCTGCGCACGCCGAATACCTGCCTCTCGCCGACAATCTGGGTTATGGTCACGCCATCAATCAAGCCCTCAAGACGCTGCCCGCTGAAATCGACTGGGTTGTTGTGAGCAATCCGGACATCGTCGCCCGGGCGGGGGCGATCGACACGCTCCTGAAGTCCGTCGGGGATGACGCGAAGATCGCCGCGATCGGACCGGGCATCCTCACCTCGGCCGGCGAGGTCTACCCATCCGCCCGCGTCATTCCCTCGTTGCGAACGGGCATCGGCCACGGCCTGTTCGCGTTGGTGTGGCCCAACAACCCTTGGAGCCGCAGCTATCGGCAACAAGGTGCGGCGAGCGTCTCTCGTCGCGACGCCGGATGGTTGTCCGGCGCGTTCCTGATGGTGCGCCGCTCGGTGCTGGACGAGCTGGGCGGGTTCGACGAGGGCTACTTCATGTACTTCGAAGACGTGGACCTCGGATTCCGGATCGGAAAGCTCGGTCTGCGGAACGTATACGAACCGTTGGCGACGGTAGTCCACTCCGGGGCGCACTCGACCCAGGACGACAACGCCCGAATGATTCGGGCACACCACGCCAGTGCCGAACGCTTCCTGTCCAAGAAATATTCTGGCCCGCTTCTCCTGCCGGTTCGCCTCCTCCTGGCAGCCGGCCTTCGGCTTCGGGCTGCCGTTTCGGAACGTAGGCACCCGACGTCCTAGCCGGCGAGCGGGCCCTTTTTCCGCGACCCGACGGTGGTCTTCTCCGGTCCTCGATGGCATATCCCCCCCCGGTTCAGGGGCAGGAGCAGCGTGCCGCCAAGTCGGTAGAGTGAGGAACGGATGGCTCAGGGGGCGGCGCAGATTCGACGGTCGTGGTTCCGGAGCGTTCACCGTCAGGTGAGGCGCCGCATCACAACAGGATCGGACACTGCATGCTCCACTTCTCCCGCCTGGGATCAGGCACAGTGCTCGCTGCAGTGCTGGTCGCCTGTGCGGCAATAGTCCCCGCGCAAGCGCTCCTGGCAACCACGGCCGACACCGCGACTCTGCACGCGACGGGCACCATTCTCATCCTCTCCGGCGAGGAAGACCCTTCGAGTCCCACTCAGAACCTCGCCGACCAGGTGCGCCTGCTCACCGATGACGGCGCATCCGTCGAACTGACCGGGAACCTGCCCGACGACGTGACGTCCGGCAGCACATTCAGCGGAACGCTCACCGTCCCCACCTCTGTCGTCGCCGCCGTCCCCGCCGTGACCGAGGCAACCGGACCGGTGGAGGCAACGTCGGAAACCGGTAAGGAGGTCGTATCGGCCAGTGTCGCACTGGACGCAGCCTTGCCCGTCGTTTCGGCGACGATCGAGGCGCAGGTCGCCCAGACGTCCGCCGCAGCAACGCATGCGCTCGACGTATTCGTGGCCACTTTGCCGACGGCTCCGACGACGCCTGTCCTCGACGACCCCGGGATCGCGGCGCTCGAGGCGACGGTGAGCACCTTTTGGTCATCACAAAGTGCCGGCCAGATCATCGGCTTCACCCAGCCGCTTGCAACGAAGCGCGTCGTCACTGCGAATTCCTGCCAGGCGACGAGCATGTTCACGGAGGCGGCTGCCGCTTTCGGTCATCCGCAAGGCTGGTACACCACCGGCTTCAACGCCCACCACCTGGTCATCCTCGCTCCCGCATCATGCGGCGCGGGGAGCGGGTTGGGAAGTGTCGGGCTGGTGCAGTCCGGCGGAGTCGTCTGGGCCAGCTATAGCGCCCCGTTCGGGACGAACGCTGTGGCCCACGAGATCGGCCACAACCTCGGGTTGAGGCACTCGAACAAACACACCTGTCCGAATCCGATAGTCGAGGGCGCCTTTTCTGGTGGAACCTTTTCCGACGGCTGCAGTGACGTGGAATACCAGGACTTCTACGATGTCATGGGCGGAGGCTTGAGCTACAACGGCATGACCAACGCCCAATTGCCCGCCCTGAATATCACCCAGAAGTACAAACTGGATGCCATCACGAGCGCTGACCTGGTTCCCGTAAGCCTCGTCGCCGGCGTCACCTCCGGCGCCGGTAGTTTCACCCTGCACCCGATCTCCGATGCCACTGGGTTGCGCGGCTTGAAGATCACGGACCCCAGGGACGGGGGCGTGTATTTCGTTGAGTACCGATCCGGAACCGGCATGGACGCTGGCTCGCTCTACGCCTCCGGTCGCGTACCAGGGATGACGCGAGGCGTGCGTGTTCTGCGCCAGCGGGACGATACCACCTCCGCCGTCCTGACTCTGCCGAACGATGACGGCACCCGGTCGATGGCATTGGGAGCGTCCCAGTCGCTCACCTCACGTTCCGGCGGGGTGACCGTCGCCGTCACGAGTGTCTCCGGGACAGCCGGCGTCACCGTCTCCCTCGGCGACGCGGCAGGCGCGCCGAGAATGGGGACGGGGGCCGTCTCGATCAAGGGTCAGAACTCCGAGCTCGTGCCCGGCACGACTGTTGAAATCCGTCAAGGCGACTGTGCTGGCCCGGCCGTGTGGCGCACAACCACCGGAAGCACTCCCAGCGCTTACGGCGCCTTCGGAATCGGCCTGACGCCGGGCTCGTACTGCATCGTCACCCTCGCCGTTCCTGCCCCCTACGGCATGCCGTCCGCGAACACCCTGTTCCAGATGGGCGCGGGAGCCGGGAACTGGGTCACAGTGTGGCTTCCTGGACCGATCTCGGGCGCCCTCGTCGCCAAGGACGCGCAAGGAATCGGAATCAACGGTGTCACAGCACTTATCCGTCAGGGATCCTGTGCGACGCAAGGACCCGGGGTGTGGCTGAGCACGACCGCAACAAACCGATGGTCGTCTGGCGGATTCGGAATCTCCCTGAATCCAGGAACCTACTGCACGACTATTTCCCAGGTCCCGGCCGGCTATTCGATTCCGGCTCCAGCCGACATCACGGTGGCCTCCCCAGGCCCGCTCTGGATCACCGCGTGGATACCCGGCCAGCCCACGCACTAGACGCAAGGCACCGGCCAGGCCGGACGCAGCGGGATCAGACCGACACTGTGCGGCTGAGTTGGACCGCCGTCGACACCAGGAGTTCGAAACCTGAATGGTCAGACCCTTGAACGCGGGTCTTGACGACTGCCCACCCGCACGCCAACGTGATACCAGACATAACTGAAAACATCTGGGGGAAACTTGTTGAAATTGCTGTCAGCCGTGGCCGTTCGCGGGGTCAAGCCTCGCGCCCGAGCGCACCGTTCGAAGAGATCTTCGTTTCTTGGATTGGCGCTGGCAGTGGGCCTCCTGCTGGGACTCACCGTTGCAGCACCGGCGCAGGCCGCGAGCATCGGGACCGGCGCCGTTTCGATCAAGGGCCAGAGTTCAGAGCTCGTCCCCGGTACCACGGTCGAGATTCGCCAGGGTGACTGCTCCGGCGCACCCGTCTGGCGAACGACAACCGGAAGCACCCCCAGCGCATATGGCGCCTTCGGGATCGGACTCACCCCCGGCGCATACTGCATCGTCACCCTCTCGGTTCCGGCGCCCTATGGGATGCCCGCGAACACCACGTTCCAGATGGGCTCAGGAACGGGCAACTGGGTTACCGTATGGCTGCCCGGACCCCTGTCCGGCGCTGTCGTCGCGAAGAACTCGCTCGGCTACGGGATCAATGGCGTCACAGCGTTCATCCGCCAGGGATCATGTGCGTCCCCTGGCCAGGGAGTCTGGCAGAACGTCACCGCGACCAACCAGTGGTCCAGCGGCGGATTCGGGATCTCGCTTCTCCCCGGCACCTACTGCACCTCCGTCACGGACGTGCCGTGGGACTACTCGACACCCCAACCCGTTGAGACGGTCGTCTCCGCTCCGGGGCCCATCTGGATCACGATCTGGCTCGATTCCCGGACGGTTCAGGGACAGGGCGATTCCGTCATTTCGATTGCAGCCTATTCCTTCCAGAAGATCGTCGAATTCACCTGCCCGGATTGCACGTCAAATGTCATCGTCGAAGCACTCGGTCCGGATCGAGCATCCGACCTGCTGATCAATCGAACCGGCTCGTATCCCTCCGGGCGGATGCTCGTCGGATTCCTGGATTTGACATACTCCAGCTACAGTCAGATCTCGGTTCACGCGAACGGCCATTGGACGCTGAGAATCCTCGACCTGGACATGATCAGGCAAGGGGGTTCCAGCATCTCCGGCACCGGCGATGACGTGGTGTACCTGGATACCCCCGGGGTTGTCGCGACATTCTCCAACCACGGGACGTCGAACTTCATCGTGTGGGCAACGGATCCGACCTATGGTGTCGACAACAAGATCAATGTGATCGGAAACTACTGGGGAACCGTTGCCATGACGTCTCCTGCGATCATCCAGATCACGTCCGACGGCGCATGGAGCATCAAGACCTGGTGAGCCGGAGCGAGCGTGCCGGCTGACACCCTGCACGCCGGTGGAGGGCCGGGTTCACCCGGGTGCGCCCGCCCTTCGCCTTTCGCCGCACTGGCCGGCCGAACTCGACGAATGACAAGGTCGCTCGGGTATTTCCGACTCGTCGGTGGTCGATACACTGCGGGTAGTCCACATTCACGACCGGGGGAAAACACATGAGTACTCGAGACCCAATTACTGCTAGTGGACGGGGCCGCCGATGGTCTCTCCTGCAACTGTTGTCCGTTGGCGCGACCGTTGTCATGGCCCTGAGCGTCGGCATGGCGACTGCACCACCGGCAAGCGCGGCCGCGTACGGCACGGGCGCCGTCGCCGTCAAGGGTCCGAATTCAGAATTCGTCCCCGGTGTCGACGTCGAAATCCGCCAGGGCGATTGCTCAGGACAAACGGTGTGGTTCACCACCACGGGCAACACACCGAACGCCTATGGGGCCTTCGGAATCACCCTCGAAGTCGGTCGATACTGCCTGCTGACGCGGCAGGTGCCTGCAGACTACATGTATGCGAGCGCCTCAACGTTCGATGTGGTGGCAGGGCCTGGAAACTGGTTTACGGCATGGCTCCCCTACGGAGTCGTCGTGGGGTCCGTCGTCGCGAAGGATGCCTGGGGCGCCCGAATCGACGGGGTCAACGCGCTTGTGAGATGGGGGTCATGCACCGCTCCAGGTCAAGGAGTGTGGCAGAACGTCACGTCCACGAGCCGATGGCTTGACGGAAGCTTCAGCGTCTCGCTCACTGCCGGGGTGTACTGTACCTCGGTGATCGGGGTCCCCGCGGGATACACCATTCCCGTACCGGTGCAGACGGATGTCCGTCACCCGTCTCCGGCTCAAATCGTGCTGTGGATACCGGCGTCCCCCTCCTGATGTGAGGTGTCGACCCTCGCTGGACAGGAGGCCGTTGTCGCTCGCGGCCTCCTTCTCGACAAGCGCTGACACTCCGGGCGATCTGTTCCGAGTGAGCCCCGGTCTAGGTGAGCGCCAGGCGTCACCGAATCGGCGCCCGGGCCTGGGCCTCCGCATTCGGGTCTGACTGGCTGCTGTCCGCTGGTCCCGTTCGGGAATACCGCGCAGCTCGAACTCCTAGACGGTGGCGACGAGGTTACTCAGGTACTTTCCGTAGCCGCTCTTCTGCAGGGGAGCTGCGAGCACAGCAAGCTGCTTGGTGTCGATCCAGCCGGCACGCCAGGCGATCTCCTCGATGCAGCCGACCTTGTGACCCTGTCGGTCCTCGATGACGCGCACGTATTCGGACGCTTGCATCATGGACTTGAAGGTACCGGTGTCGAGCCAAGCCGTACCGCGATCGAGCACCTGCACCTGCAGCTTTCCCTGTTCCAGGTATCGCTCGTTGACGGTACTGATTTCGAGCTCCCCACGCGCGCTGGGCTCGATGGACTTCGCGATTTCGATGACCGAGTTGTCATAGAAGTACAGGCCTGGCACGGCGTAGTTGCTCTTGGGTTTGGCGGGCTTTTCCTCGATCGAGACGGCCGTCATGTTCTCGTCGAATTCCACGACACCGTAGTCCGACGGATTGCTGACGTGATAGGCGAAGATCCGGGCGCCGTCGATCTCGGTGTGGTTGCGCAGGGCCGAACCGAGACCGGCGCCGTGGAAGATGTTGTCGCCGAGGACGAGGGCGACGCTGTCGTCGCCGATGAACTCCTCGCCGATGATGAACGCCTGGGCGAGGCCGTCAGGGGAGGGCTGGACCGCATACTCGATGCGCACGCCGAAGCTGGATCCGTCGCCGAAGAGGGCGCGGAACTGGCTGTTGTACTCCGGGGTCGTGATGATCAGGATCTCGTTGATCCCGGCCATCATCAACGTCGACAGGGGGTAGTAGATCATGGGCTTGTCGTAGATGGGCATCAGCTGCTTGGAGATGCCCTTGGTGATCGGCCACAGGCGTGTGCCGGAGCCGCCGGCGAGGATGATTCCGCGCATGTCTAGTTTCCTTCGTTCAGTGCCGCGTAGAACGCCTTCGCGTCTGCCCAGGTCGGGAGAAGCCCGTTCGCGGCGGACTCGGCGAGTCCGGGGGCGTCGGTGTCTTTCGGGGAGAGCAGGAGCTCGCCGGCCTCGGGCGGGAACACCAGTCCGATGTCGGTGTCGAGCGGGTTGATGCCGTGTTCGCGGCCCGGGTTGAACGGGGCCGTCACGAGGTAGCTGACGGTGGCGTTGTCGGTTAGGGCGACGAAGCAGTGCCCGATGCCCTCTGCGATGTACACGGCACGACGGTCGGTGTCATCGAGGAGGACGCTGTCCCACTGGCCGAACGTCGGCGAACCGACCCGGATGTCGATGATGTAGTCCAGGACGGCGCCATAGGTCGCGGTGACGTACTTGGCCTGGCTCGGCGGAATGTCCGCGAAGTGGATGCCGCGCACCGAACCACGCTTGGAGACGCTCGTATTCGCCTGCACCACGTTGAGCTTGTGGCCGATCGACTCCTCGAGACGGTCGAACCTGCCCCATTCCAGGAACAACCCCCGGTCGTCCCCGAACTGCTTCGGAGTGATTTCGTAGGAATCGGGGACGGAGAGTTCGCGGATCTGCACGCGCAGAAGTCTACCAAGCGGGTACCGCTAGCATTGAAGCGATACTTTCAGCAAACGGAATGGTCACCTCTTATATGAAGATCCTCGTTACCGGCGGCGCCGGTTTCATCGGCTCCAATTTTGTTCGTCGCACCATCGAAGACGCCTACCCGGGTCTGGAAGGGGCCGAGGTCGTCGTCCTGGACGCTCTGACGTATTCGGGCAACCTGGCCAACCTTGCACCGATCGCCGACTCGCCCCGGTACTCGTTCGTGCACGGCGACATCCGCGACGCGGCGTTGCTCGACACGATCTTCCCGTCCCTGGACGCGGTGGTGCACTTCGCGGCCGAGTCACACGTGGACCGCTCCGTGCGCGACGCCTCCATCTTCGTCGAGACCAACGTTCTCGGCACCCAGCAACTCCTCGACGCCGCTCTGCGCCATAACCTGGCCCGGTTCGTGCACGTGTCCACGGATGAGGTCTACGGGTCGATCGCTGAGGGCTCCTGGAACGAGGAACGCGCCCTGGAACCCAACTCCCCGTATTCCGCGTCCAAGGCCGGCAGTGACCTGCTCGCCCGCTCATATCACCGCACCCACGGATTGAACGTGTCGATCACGCGCTGCTCGAACAACTACGGCCCGTATCACTTCCCCGAGAAGGTCATCCCGTTGTTCGTGACGAACCTGATCGATGACAAGCACGTTCCCCTGTATGGGGCGGGCAACAACATCCGCGACTGGTTGCACGTGGACGACCACACCCGGGCGATCGCGATGGTCCTCGTCGGCGGCCGCGCCGGTGAGATCTACAACATCGGCGGCGGCACCGAACTGACCAACCTCGAACTGACCCAGCTGCTGCTGGACTCCACCGGTAAGGACTGGTCCTACGTGGACCGGGTCGCTGACCGTCTCGGCCATGACCTGCGCTACTCGGTGGACATCACCAAGATCCAGGCCGAACTCGGCTACGCCCCGCAGGTCCCCTTCGAGAAGGGCCTCGCCGACGTCGTGCAGTGGTACCGCGACAACCGCGCCTGGTGGGAACCCCTCAAGGCCCGCGCGGCACTGAGCTCATGACCCGGTACCTGATCACCGGCGCCGCCGGGATGCTCGGCCGCGACCTGCAGAAAGCCCTGACCGGGCGAGACGTGACCGCGTTCGACCGCGGCGAACTCGACATCACCGATGAAGGCGCCGTCCAGGCGGCCGTCACCGGGTTCGACGTCGTGATCAACGCGGCCGCGTACACGAAGGTCGACGACGCCGAAACGAACGAAGACGCCGCCTACCTGCTGAACGCGGTCGGACCGCGGAACCTCGCCCGCGCTGCGAAAGCAACCGGTGCGCGCCTTGTGCAGATCTCCACCGACTACGTCTTCGAAGGCAACGCCGAGTCCCCCTACCAGGAGGACGCACCCGCCGCACCGATCTCCGCATACGGGCGTACCAAGGCCGCCGGCGAGGAATTCGTCCTCGCCGAGAACCCGGGCAAAACCTACATCGTGCGCACCGCATGGCTCTACGGGAAGAACGGCCCGAACTTCCCCAAGACCATGCTGAAACTCGCCGCCACCCACCCCACCCTGAACGTGGTCGAGGACCAGGTCGGCCAGCCCACCTGGACCGTCGACCTCGCGACGCAGATCGTCGCCCTGCTCGACGCGGATGCCCCCGCCGGGATCTACCACGGCACCAACTCCGGTGTCACGAGCTGGTTCGGCTTCGCCCAGGCCGTACTCGAAGCCAACGGCCTCGAGCCCGCCCGGGTGCACCCGACCGACGGGGCCTCCTTCGTGCGGCCGGCACCCCGCCCGGCCTACTCCGTACTCGGCCACGATGCCTGGGCCACAGCCGGACTCACCCCGATGCGCGACTGGCACGACGCCCTCACCCAGGCCGTGGCCGAAGGCGTCCTCGAAACCGAATGATCACACTGCGGGTTATCGTCGACCAGATGATCGCGCCGGTTCCCGGCGGGATCGGTCGATACACCGAGGAGCTGACCCGGGCGCTCATCGCGAGCGCTCCGCTCAACTGCGAGGTTGAGGGGATCGTCTCCGCGTCGCAGCCCGAGCAGTACGCCGCCATCGTGGCGGCCCTGCCCGGGCTCGCCGGGCTCTACAAGACAGCACTCCCCCGCCGAGAGCTCGCCGCGGCGTGGCAGCTCGGGGTGACCACCTCCCCCGGGCCCGGCATGATCCACGCGCCGGGCCTGATGGCTCCGCTGCGCCGCCACGACCGGCAGAACGACCACACCCAGGTCGCCGTGACCGTGCACGACGTGCTCGCCTGGACGCATCCTGAGGCACTGACCCCGACGACCGTTGCCTGGACGAAAGCGCGGATGAAGCGAGCGAGGAAGCACGCGGACGCGATCGTCGTGCCGAGCCATGCCGTCGCCGCGCAACTCGCCGAGATCGTCGACCTCGGCGACCGGGTGCGCGTCATCGGGGGCGCCGTCGGCACCGGCTTCCGGCTGCCGTCCAACTCTTCGGCCACTGAGGTGCTCGCCACGGCCCTCGACCTGCCGTCCGAATACATCGTCACCGTCGGAACGCTCGAGCCGCGTAAGGGCGTCACAGCCCTCATCACGGCCCTCGGCCTGCCCGACGCTCCGGACCTTCCCATGATCGTCGTCGGACCGGATACCTGGGGCGAAGTCGACCTCGGTTCCGTCGCCGAAGAGGCCGGACTCACGCCGGGACGGGTGCGGGCGATGCCCGCGCTCACCGACGAGGAACTCGCCGTCGTGATCGCCCGGGCGAACGTGCTGGTCGTCCCGAGCCTCGAGGAGGGGTTCGCGCTGCCCATCATCCAGGGCTTCCACCTCGGCACCCCGGTCGTGCACTCCGATGCTCCCGCTCTCCTCGAGGCAGGCGGCGATGCCGGTCTCGTCGTCGAGCGCGAGGATGCCGCCGGGTACCCCGAACGCCTCGCCGAGGCCATCACCCGGGTCCTGACCGACCGGGCCCTCATGCAGAGGCTGCGCATCTACGGCGGCGACCGGGCCAAGGCCTTCAGCTGGCGGGATTCCGCCGAGCGGGTCTGGCAGCTGCACGCCGACCTGTAGGGCCGAGCGAGGCATCCGCTCGAGCAGTATCACCCTGCCTATGGGTGGGTTGCGGACCGTCGCACGGTGAGGGCGTTTTCCCCGAAACTCAACCAGGGTGACCGGCTATGGGGTGGGCGTCGCCGTCGTTGGGGTGAGGGCGGCGTCGATCAGTGACCGGATCACGTCGTAGTCGGGATTCTCCGGGTCGACGTTGTTCGCCGGGGTCAGCTCGACCGTGTTGATCGGGTGCGTCTTGGACTTCGCGGCGAGCGTCACGAAGTAGCCGAGCATGCTCTGCGGGATGTCGGTCTTCACGACCTGGGACCCGGCGGAGGCAACCGACTCGAACTTGGCGAGCACATTGGCGGGGCTGGCCTGGGCGAGGATCGCCTCCTGGAGCTGGTGCTGGCGCTCCATGCGGCTGTAGTCGCTCGTGCCGTGCCGCGAGCGGGCGTACCAGAGTGCGTGGTAGCCGTCCATGTGCTGCATGCCCGGCTCGAACCAGAACAGCACGGTGGTGAAGGTGTCGTCGGTGTGCACCGGCACGCGTTCGGTCACGTTGATGTCGACGCCGCCGAGTGCGTCGATGAGTTCGGAGAAGCCCTGCATGTCGATGAGCCCGTAGTACTGGATGGTCAGACCGGTGATGCCCTCTGCCGCGTCCCGCATGCCCTCGATACCGGGCTCGCTGCCGGCGTCGATGGCCTTCGGGTACATCTCGGGGCTCTTCAGTTCGACCTCGGTGTAGATCGAATTGAGCATGCACGCGTCGACCCGGCAGGTGTCGCGGTAGCCATATCCCTTGGGATACACGGCCGCGAGCGGGGAATCCGCTACGAAGGGCACGTATGCGAGGTTGCGGGGCAGGCCGATCATGGTGACCTGGCCTGTGGTCGCGTCGATGCTCGCCACGGTGATGCTGTCCGGGCGGAGGCCTGACCGGTCGGCCCCGGCGTCACCGCCGAGAAGCATGATGTTGTAACGTCCGTCGACCGGGGGGACCGTCGGCCCGGCAACGAAGACCGAAGACAGGAAGTCGCTGGCCGTCGCGGCCACGTAGGCGCCGTAGCCGGCCGTTCCGGCGATGACGACCATGAGCACGGTCGCGAATCCGGCGATGAGGGGGCGGGCGCCGGGGCCCGCCTTGACGAGGCGCACGAGCCGGAGGGTGTCGAGGGTCAGCACGACCCAGACGATGCCGTAGAACACCAGCACGGCTGCGGCGACCCAGAGCCCGATCGAGTTGGTGAACGCCGTGAGCACGACCTCAGGCCAGAACAGGTAGGCGAGCCCGACAACGACGACGAAGCCGATCAGCGTGAACGTGCAACGGAGTCCGAACCGGCCCAGGCGGCGACTTCCGGCGAGCACTTGCGCCGAGCCGGGCAGCACGACGTTCAGCAGCACGAGCCACCAGGCCCGTTTTGTCATCACACGGGCGGACCCGGATTCCGGGTTCCTGATCGGATTGGTGGCGATGCTCATAGCTTGGCTTGGAGATCCGAATTCTTCTGTTCGACCTGTGCGGCAAGGTCGAGTGCGTAAGCGACGAGTTTGTCGTGCAGGCCGGCGTCGGAGAGGGCCAGGATCTTCACGGCGATGAGCGCCGCGTTGCGGGCCCCGCCGATGGAGACGGTCGCGACGGGCACTCCGGCCGGCATCTGCACGATGGAGAGCAGGGAGTCGAGGCCGTCGAGCCGGCTGAGTGGAACGGGAACGCCGACAACGGGAAGGGCGGTGACGGCGGCGAGCATGCCGGGGAGGTGCGCTGCACCGCCAGCGCCGGCGATGATGACCTTGAGGCCGCGCCCGTGGGCGTCCTCGCCGTAGGCGATCATCTTTTTGGGTGTGCGGTGCGCGGACACGACCTGGACTTCGTAGTCGACCCCGAAGTCACGCAAGAGTTGCGCGGCGTCGCTCATGACCGGCCAGTCGGAATCGGAGCCCATGACGACGCCGACGAGCGGCGCGCGCGGCGCCGGGGGCGTTTCTCGGTTCTCCGACAGCGGGTTGGTTGCTATGGGGTTCTCGGGCACGCAGTCGATCTTAGGTGTCAGTCCTGAAAAAAAGCCGCAGTGGCACGCGCTTCATAGGCGACGTCGTCCAGATCCGAACCGCCAACGGTGACGTGGCCGACCTTGCGGCCCGGTCGCGGGTCCTTCCCGTAGTTGTGCACCTTCGCCGACGGATGCGCGGCGAAAGCGGCCGGGTACCGATCGAAAAGAGTGCCTTCTGCGGGTCCGCCGAGGATGTTCACCATCACCGACCACTCGTCGCGCGGCGTCGTCGCACCGAGCGGGAGGTCGAGGACAGCACGGAGGTGCTGTTCGAACTGGCTCGTGGTCGATCCTTCGATCGACCAGTGACCGCTGTTGTGCGGGCGCATCGCCAGTTCGTTGATCAGGAGGCGCTCATCCGTCGTTTCGAAGAGCTCGACGGCCATCACGCCGCACACGCCGATGCCCTCCGCGACTCGCGTGGCGATGTCGGCGGCGACCGCGGCGAGTCGTCCGCTCGACAGCGGCGCGGGGGCGATCACTTCGGCACAGACGCCGTCGCGCTGCACGGTTTCGACGACGGGCCACACGGCGACCTGGCCGGACGGGCGCCTGGCCACGAGCTGGGCCAGCTCCCGGGTGTACGGCACGTGCTCCTCGACGAGCAGGGCGCCGCCGTTGGCGTCCTCGGCGAGCGCGAGGAACCAGTCGTCGACCTCGTGCTTGTGCGTGACCACCCGGACGCCCTTGCCGTCGTAGCCGCCCCGTGGCGTCTTGACCACGGCGCGGCCGCCGTGGTCGGCGATGAAGACGGCGAGCTCCGCCGTGTTCTCGACAGCGGCCCAGTCCGGAACCGGGAGCCCGAGCTCGCCGAGGCGCCGGCGCATCTCGATCTTGTCCTGGGCGAAGACGAGGGCCTCCGGTCCCGGGCGCACGGTGGCCCCGCGGGCAACGAGTTCACGGAGCACGGCCTGGGGCACGTGCTCATGGTCGAAGGTGATCACGTCGACGGTCTCGGCGAAGGCGAGGACCGTGCCGAGGTCGTGATAGTCCCCCACCCCGGTCGCGGCGAGGCCGGCCGACATGCCGTCGGCCTCGGCCAGGACGCGCAGGTCGATCCCGAGGTTCACCGCAGCGGGGATCAGCATCCGGGCCAGCTGGCCGCCCCCGATTACGCCGACTGTCGTGCTCATTTCGTCACCGATTTCTGTGCGACCGTTCATTTTCGGACGCACCGATTTTCAGTCTGAGGCGGTGTCTGCGCCGTAGACTCGTGGATTGTTGTTCTATCTTCGCCCATAGACCGGATGGATGTATGCCGATTACCTCGGGAAAATCAGCACGGCTCGTCGCCCTCGCGATTCAGATCGCGAGCTTCGGCGCCGTGGGGCTCGTCGGCTTCGCCGTCGACTTCTCGGTGTTCAATCTGCTCCGCACCACGGTCTTCGATCCGCACCTGGTCCACGCCGGGCCGATCTACGCCAAGGTCGTTTCGACCATCCTCGCCATCGCCGTGAACTGGATCGGGAACCGGTACTGGACCTTTGGCAAGAGCCGCCAGTCCCAGACCCTCCGCGAGGGAATCGAATTCTTCGGCGTCAGCCTCGTCGGCATGGGCATCGGACTCGCCTGCCTGTGGGTGAGCCATTACGTGCTCGGCCACACCAGCGTCGTCGCCGACAACGTCTCCTCGAACGTGATCGGCCTCATCCTCGGCGCGATCTTCCGCTTCGTGCTCTACCGCTACTGGGTCTTCGCCCCGCACCGTCGCGTTGTCGCTCCGGTGACGGCGAGCCTAGCGACCATTCCAGATGGTCGTCTGGTCGGCAGCGAACGCTGATTCCTCGCGCCGCCGCGAATCGAATCCGGTCTGCGACTGCTCGATGAGATCGTGCAGCACACGCTGCACCAGGGTCGCATTGGGCACGTCCTTCAGCACGAGCGGCCGTTCGGAGCCCGAGGCGATGATCACGTCGCCTGAACCGCTCAGGGTCTGCAGCCAGGTCGTCCGCACCCTCACGTCGTAGCCACGGCTGTGCAGCAGCTCCTGCCGGGTCCGCACGAAGAAACCGCGCCGGAAGATGATGCGCCGTGTCGTGATCGTGTACCGCCGGTTCAGCCAGGACGCGAGCGGCAGCAGCCAGACCAGCACGACGACCGCGGCCGCCACCCAGAGCAGGGCGCTGTCCTGCCACGGCTCCGCGAGGTTGCCGTAGAAGTACCCCGTTGCCGTGCAGACGCCGACCAGCGCGAGAGTCGGCCAGAGCAGCACGCGACCGTGCGGGCGCAGCGCGGCCACGACCCGTTCGGCCGGGACCCCCGGATCTGCCGGGCCCGTCCCCCTGTTGTTCGTCATGACCCTATTAATACCTCAGATGGGTCACATCGCCCGCCGCGACGGCCTGCGGCTCGCCGGTGGCCTGGTTCTCCACGATCAGCCGGCCCGACTCGTCAAGCGCGATCGCGACCCCCACGAGGTCGTCACCGCCGGGCAGTTGCACCCGCACCTTCGAGCCGAGGGTGCCGCACAGTGCCGTGACGGTACCAAGGAGTCCGCTCGCGACCGGGTCCCCGTTGGCCGTGAGGAAATCGGCCGTGAGACGGGAGAGTTCGATCAGGTAGCGGGCGAGCACGGCATCCGCTTGGGGGGCACGGCCGGTCACGAGCAGCAGCGAGGTCGAGGTGAGTGTGGGCAGGTCGTGTTCGTCGAGGGAGAGGTTGAGGCCGGTGCCGATCACGAGCCCGCGGGTGTCCGGCAGCAGCTCCGAGAGGATGCCGGACACCTTGTATCCGTCGATCAGCACGTCGTTGGGCCACTTCAGGGTGACCTCGTGGGCGGGCTGTTCACCGTCGTCGGGTCCGGCGGCCGACGTGCCAGCGGACGGGGCGCCAGCGAGGAGGCTCGCCTCGACCTCCGCGCGCACGGCGATGGTCATCGCGGCGCCGGCGAGGAGCGGAAACCAGCCGAAGCGGTCAACCGGGAGGGGCGTGCCCTCGCCGGTGCCCGTTCCGACGAGCGGGCGCAGCAGCACGGAGATGGCGAGCGACTTGCCGGTGGGGGCGAGCCAGGTGCGGCCGAGCCGTCCCCGACCGCGGGTCTGGTTGTCGGTGACGACGGTCGACAGGTGCGGCCAGTCGGCGGCATTCGCCCCCGTCGCGTGGCCGACGAGCACGTCGTTCGTGGACCCGGCCTCGTCGAGATAGTCGAACCGGCTCACCGCGTCACGGCTGAGTGGAAACTGCATTTGACCTACTTCCGATTCCTGCAATTCTCCCGGAAGATGCCCCCGATGCCACATTTTGAACCGAATTTGCGGAATCTTCAGGAGTTCTGCCCGCCCGGGGGAACAGAACGGCCAGCGATCGGGCCGGGTTTTGTAGGGTTTCGTCAACGGTCCGGGCCGAGAGCTGGCCGGTAGAGTGAACGGCGTGAGTGACAATTCGCCCGTTTCGGGACCAGATCTGTATACGACGGCTGGAAAGCTCGCCGACCTCAAGATTCGCTATCACGAAGCCGTGACCGCGAGCGGTGAGGCGGCGATCGAAAAACAGCACGCCAAAGGCAAGATGACCGCGCGCGAGCGCATCGAGCTCCTCCTCGACCAGGGCTCGTTCGTCGAGCTCGATGAGTTCGTGCGGCACCGCACCCACGGCTTCGGCATGGAGAAGAAGCGGCCGTACGGCGACGCGGTCGTCACCGGCACCGGCACGATCCACGGCCGCCAGGTCGCGGTCTACTCGCAGGACTTCACCATCTTCGGCGGATCGCTCGGCGAGGTGGCCGGCGACAAGATCATCAAGGTGATGGACCTCGCCCTCAAGACAGGCGTGCCGATCATCGGCATCCTCGACTCCGGCGGAGCGCGTATCCAGGAGGGCGTCGTCGCCCTCGGCAAGTACGGCGAGATCTTCCGCCGCAACACCGCAGCCTCCGGCGTCATCCCGCAGATCTCGATCATCTGCGGCCCCGCCGCCGGTGGAGCGGTCTACTCCCCCGCACTCACCGACTTCGTGATCATGGTCGACAAGATCAGCCAGATGTTCGTCACCGGCCCCGACGTGATCAAGACCGTCACCGGCGAAGACGTCGGCATGGAGGAGCTCGGCGGCGCGCTCACCCACAACAAGGTCTCCGGTGTCGCGCACTACCTCGCGAGCGATGAGGCCGACGCGCTCGACTACGCCCGCACCCTGCTCGGTTTCCTGCCCGACAACAACCTCGCCGAGCTTCCGGTCTTCGACAGCGACGTGGAGCTCGAGACGACGGATGCCGACCGCGCGCTCAACACGATCATCCCGGACTCGCCGAATCAGCCATACGACGTCAAGACCGTGATCGAGCACATCGTCGACCGCGGCGACTTCCTCGAAACGCAGCCGCTGTTCGCCCCGAACATCGTCGTCGGCTTCGCCCGCGTCGAGGGTCGGTCCGTCGGCATCGTCGCCAACCAGCCCAACGCCATGGCCGGGACGCTCAACATCCAGGCCGGTGAGAAGGCCGCCCGCTTCGTGCGGTTCTGCGACGCGTTCTCGATCCCGATCCTCACCCTCGTCGACGTTCCCGGCTTCCTGCCCGGAACCGATCAGGAGTGGACCGGCGTTATCCGCCGCGGCGCGAAGCTGCTCTACGCCTACGCAGAGGCGACGGTGCCGCTCGTGACCGTGATCCTGCGGAAGGCATACGGTGGCGCGTACATCGTGATGGGTTCCAAGCAGCTCGGCGCCGACATCAACCTCGCGTGGCCGACCGCCGAGATCGCCGTGATGGGCGGCCAGGGAGCCGTGAACATCCTCTACCGCGCCGAGATCAAGAAAGCCGAAGCCGCGGACGAGGACGTCAACGCCGTGCGCACCCGCCTCGCCAACGAGTACACCTACAACGTCGCGAGCCCGTTCCTCGCCGCCGAACGCGGCGAGCTCGACGGGATCATCGAGCCGGCAGCCACTCGGGTCGCTATCACCAAGGCGCTGCGTGCCCTGCGCACCAAGCGCTCGAGCCTGCCGCCCAAGAAGCACGGCAATATCCCGCTGTAGGGAGCGACCATGGCAGACGAAGAGAACGCCCGACCGGACGCACCGGAAAACACCCCCGCGGATGCTCCGGCGCACCTGCGGTTCCTGACCCGCGGCATCAGCCCGGTCGAGGCCGCGGCCGTGTCTGCCGTGCTGCACGGCCTGCTCCGCGAGGAGACCGGCAGCCTGCACAAGAAGCCGACCGGCGCCCTCAGCGGCTGGCAGGCCGGCCAGCGGGCCATCCGGCCGCCCTTCGTGTCCGGGCAGAGCAGCTGGGGTGAGTTCCGGGCCTGAACCGTCGGGGTCCTGGCCGGTCCCCCTAAATGCCGACTTTTGAATGGCGCACGGCTCGACCACTATAGATATTGCTAGGTGTCGCTCACTGAGTTACACAGCCAGAACTCGTCGACTAGGGTAAGCAGGCGAATTCTGGGGGCACGTCAGGGTGACATTCGGGTTGTCGCCCTGGCACAACGTAAAAAGGGGACCAGCCTTCGGGTTGGTCCCCTTTTTCTTTTTCCTTTTCTTTTTTGCGTTCCGGGCTCACCGTTCCGGGAACTCCCTTCCGGGCCGGTCGTTCCCCGCAGGACCTCAGGCGCCGAGGGTGGATGCCGTGGCCGGGTCCCTAGGGATCTCGAGCCACAGGTCGACCTCGGGCTCCGGTGAGTCCTGCCCCAGGGCGCTCAGCCGGGCATCCGCACTGCTGAGGCCGACCACGGTCACGGCCGTCGCCGACCCTTCCCCCGCCGTGCGTGCGATGATCGTGTCGGCCGTCGATTCGCCGATGGCGGCGGCGAGCTGGTTGAGGACGGTTTCGAGCTCCGCACCGTCGAGGTCGTCGATCGTGCCCTCGTCGAGCAGCGTCACGATGCCGCCACGGCGCCTGGCCGTCATCACCTGCTCGCGCACGGCGTCGTTGAGCAGCTTGCGGCCGCGGATCTCGTCCCGCACGGCGGCTTCGAGGTAGCGGCACTCCTGGCGGTCCTCCGCGTCGAGCTCCCCGTGCTTGTCGATGATGCGGCGCAGCATGGGAGACGCGAGGCGCAGCGTCTGCGCGAGGCGCACCTGGCGTTCGAACAGGTGCGCCTCCTGGGCGGCCTGCCACTCCGTCGCCTCCCGCTCCGCGAGCGCATACTGGCGCGCATCACGCCCCGCCTTGGCGAGGGCGCGGGCGAGGAGGACGGCGACGGTCACCCAGACGACGCTCCCGATCACGCCCATGTCGAGCAGCTGGGCCGGGCCGGCCCAGATGATCGTGTGCACGACGAGCGCGCCGACGCCGACCCAGGCGAGCGCCGTGCGGCGGCGCGTCGCCGTGATCGTCATCAGGGTGCCGACGGCGGCGACGTACCACGTCGCGTAGCCGTTCCTGGCGGAGCCGTCGAGCTGGCTGCCGACGAGCAGCGGGATCACGACGCAGACCGCAACGTTGAAGAAGGCGAGCGCAAGGCCCATCCGCATCGGGCTCGAGGGCCAGAGGCTCAGGACCGTCGCGAGCGCATAAAGGGCGAGCGCGAAGATCGTCGGCCCCGGGGTGCGCGGCAGGTCGAGCGAGTAGATGCCGAGCACGATGTGGTACGCCGAGAAGAGACCGGCGAGGAACAGGACGAGGCCGCGCGGGACGGTGATCATCAGGGGCTCACCCCGCCGTCCAGCGGCCAGTCGATCGTGATCGTGGTGCCCTGTCCCGGTGTCGAACACACAGTGACGGAGCCGCCGACACTCTGCACCCGTTCCGCGATCGAGATACGCAGGCCGAGGCGCGCGCTCGGGACGAGGGCGGGGTCGAAGCCGACGCCGGTGTCGGAAATCTGGATGGTGCATCCGCCCTGGCTGTTCGCACTCATCGTCAGCACGCGCTCCGGATCGGGCGCGCCGGGGCCTGTGCCGGCGTGCTGCACGCTGTTGGCCATGGCCTGGACGGAGGCCGCGAGGATCGCCTCGGAGACGTGCGTGGGCACGGCGAGCTTCGGGATGGCGCACTCGACGATCGTGAACGGCCGCGCGAGCCGGGAGGCCGCGAGGCGGATTTGCCCGGCGAGCTCGGAGAAGCTCACCGTGCTATCGTCGACGGCCGGGGTGATCGCGGCGTCCGTGAGGCGCTGGAGGGCGTCGGTGGCCATCCCGGAGGCGAGCTGCGCGGCCTTCGGGCTACCGGCGGCGGCTGCAGCGAGGAACGTCGCGAGCACACTGTCGTGCACGATCGAGTCCACCTGCACGCGCTCGACCTCGGTGGCGTGCTGGCGCACGGCGTTCGCGTACTTGTTGAGCGCATTCGTCTGCGCGGCGTCGACGGAGGCGGCCGTCTGCCGCAGCATGAAGATCATGATCAGGAGGACCTGGCCGAGGAGCGTCGCGTAGACGGCGTCGAGGGAGGCCAGCAGCGCGTCCGCGTCACCGCCGGAGGGCAGCGAACGCACGATCCCGTAGGCGAGCGGGGCGGCGAAGGTGTACGCGCACGCCCAGCCGAGCGCGAACGAGATGGCCGCGCACGAGGTCGCGACCGTGCAGACGTACCAGAGCCAGGGCTTCCCATCGAGGACGGCCGCCGGGTCCCGCATCAGGAACGGCCACCCGATCAGGGCGACGAAATACATGAGTGCAACGGCGCCGGTCGTGATGCGCACCCCGACTTTGGTGATCGAGGCCACCAAGACGGCGGCGACCGCGACGGCGAGGGCGACCGGCATCGCGACGCCCATGACCGGCAGCCGCAACGGGATCTGCTGCAGCATCGCCGGGAGGGCCTGCAGGGAGAAGACGACGGCGACCCCGGCGACGGACCGGGAAATCACGACCTCGATCCGGGACCGGCTGATCGGGTTGCGGGGCTGGCGGATGCCGGGCGCCCGGATGCCCTCCGCCGCGACGGGTGCGAGTTCCAGGCGGTCGGGAGGCAACCGTGTCGGGAGCTGCGGGATCGTGCCCGCTGCTTCAGCCGCGGCCATCTCCGCCATCCGGGTCCAGCCCCGGCAGGATTCCGTCTTCAACGGCCCGGCGCAGCAGGTCGACCTTCGTCGGAGCGGGACGCCCGACCTCGACGTACTTCACGCGGATCCGGTCGAGGTACTCCCGCGCGGTCGAGTGCGCGATGCCGAGCTGCATGGCGACCATCTTGAGCGGAAGGCCGGAGGCGTAGAGGTGCAGAACGTCCCGTTCCCTGCGGCCGAGCTGGGCCTTGGAGAAATCGCGGTCGGCGTCGATCGCGGTCGCCCATTCGAGGTTGTTGAGCACGTCGCCGCGGGCGACCGAGGCCACCGCGGCCATCACTGTCGTCGTGGGCGACGACTTCGGGATGACGCCGGCGGCGCCCGCTGCGAGGGCCTCGCGAACGAGGGCGACCCTGTCGGCGATGCTGTGCACGAGCACCGAGGCGCCCGCGCTCTGGGCCAGGTGCACGTTGTCGGTGACGAGGGAGCCGTCGCCGAGGGAGAGGTCGAGCACGATCACGTCGCAGGGACGTCCGCCGATCCCGTCGACGAGTCCCTGGACGGTCGCCGCGGTTGCGACGACCTCGTAACCGACGTTCTCGCAGGCGGCCTGGATACCGAGGCGGACGGATTCGTGATCGTCGGCGATGCCCACCCGGACCGGGTGGTCGAGCGGCGTACGCGCTTCAGCGGCGTGCGTCGAACCCAGGGTCGCACCGGCCGGGCCGGCGGAGGCATCCGTCGTCGTCGTCGGAGGGGTCGCGGGTGTTGTCGGGTGCGTCACTTGTTCCTACATTCTTCCATTGCACGTACACGTCAACGATAGCTATTTGGACAGCAGGGCGACGGCTTCGACGTGATGTGTGTTCGGAAAGAGATCGAACGCGCGCAGCTTCCGCAGCTCGTATCCGTGCCCGTTGAGGAGGGCGATGTCGCGGGCGAGGGCGACGGGATCGCAGGCCACGTACACGATCTGCTTCGGGGACAGCACCGCGAGCTGGTCGATGACCTCGTGGCCTGAGCCGGAACGCGGCGGGTCGAGGACGACGGTCGCCGCCTGGTGCTTCACCCGTTCGGCGGCGCTCGCGTCCCGGACCAGGCCGGCCAGGAAGCGGTCGACCCGGTCGGTGCGAACGCTCGCTCCGACCCATTCCGCGAGGTTCTCTGCGGCGAAGTCGGTCGCGTGCGCGTCGCTCTCGACGGAGGTGATTCGAACGGCGCTGCCGAACTTGTCACCGACGGCCGCAGCGAGCAGCCCGACGCCGCCGTACAGGTCGAGGTTGGTGGCACGGGGGTCGAACAGCTCGGGATCGATCAGGTCCTGGACGGCGTGGTACAGGGTGTCAGCGGCGCGGACGTGCACCTGCCAGAACCCGCCGGCGTCGAGACGGAATTCCCGGTCACCGACGACCTCATGGATCAGGGTGCGCGGGGTAGCCTTGGGCTTACCGCGCGCATCCGGCTCCGAGACGAGGATCTGCACGGTGCCGAGGCTCGGGGAGACGACGTCGACCGAAGCCGCTCCGGGGAAACGCTGGTCGAGCGGGGCGGCCGCTTCGAGCATCCGCTCGGCGAGGGGAAGATCGCCGACGGGGATCACCCGGTGGGAGCGGGCCGCGTATGGGCCGACCGTGCCGTCTTCGTCGACGTGAAGGCGCACCCGGGTGCGCCAGCCTGTGCCGTCCGCCGCGTCGCCTGGCGAGGCGTTGGGGCCGAGCGGCACGGGTTCGACGACAACGTCGGACTCGATCTTCGCCATGCGCTTCAGGGAGTCTGCGAGCACCTGGCGCTTGAGTTCGCGCTGGAAGCCGAGTTCGATGTGGCCGAACTCAGCGCCGCCGGCCCGGTCGTCCGGGTCGCGCTCGACGGCAGCGGAGGCCCAGATGTGCGGCTGGCGTTCGCTGGCCGCGTCGAGGACCTCGACGGTCTCCGCGCGCCAGAAGCTCTTGTGGTTCGCGGAGGTGAGCCGGGCGCGCACGCGCTCCCCCGGCAGGGTGTCGCTCACGAAGACCACGCGGCCTTCGTGCCTGGCGATGAAGATACCGCCGTGAGCTACGTTGGTGACGAGGAGTTCGAGTTCAGTACCCACCTCGGCTGCGTGTGCGGGGAGATTCGCCGGTGTGTCATTGCTGGTGGCCATTGTTCGAGCATCCCACATCGCTTCTATCGCCGCTTATCTCGTCGCACAAAGGGAACCATGCGCCTCTATCTGGCTTCGACCTCTCCGGCCCGGCTCACGCTCCTGCGTGCCGCGGGCATCGAGCCGGTCACGATCGCGCCCGGCGTCGACGAAGACGAAGTCGCAGCGGATGCCGCCCAGATGCTGGGCGCACCGCTGACGCCCCGTCACACGGTCGAGTTGCTCGCTCGCGCCAAGGCGGAGGACGTCTCCCGGGCGATCGTCGCCCTGGACGCCGAGGCCGCCGACGGTGACGACGTGCACCTCGTGCTCGGCGGGGACTCCGTCTTCGTCATCGATGGCGTGATCTACGGCAAGCCGCACACGGCCGAGCGGGCCAGGGAGCGCTGGGAGCTGCAGCGCGGCCGCACCGGGCAGCTCTACTCCGGCCACTGGCTCATCGAACACAGGGCCGGCGTGCCCGGCCGGGCCGTCGGGGCCGTCGCGGTCGCCGACGTGACCTTCGCCGACGACATCGACGACGCCGAGCTCGACGCGTACATCGCGACGGGAGAGCCCCTGTTCGTGGCGGGGGCCTTCACGATCGACAGTCTGGGAGCCCCGTTCATCACCCACATCGAGGGCGATCCCTCGACCGTCGTCGGCTTGTCCCTGCCGACGCTGCGCCGGCTCGTGCTGAGTCTCGGGCACTCCTGGCCGAGCCTCTGGAACCGCGCGAAAGTGTGACGCACAGCGGGTTTCGAGGACGCTTTGTAGGCATCCATACCTTTTTGGGGGTTCTTTTTGTTGAAGAGAACCAAAGTCTCGGGCTCGATCTCCAATAAGCTCAGGCACTGTGTCCCGCATAACGAAGGTCCTCATCGCCAACCGGGGCGAAATCGCCGTCCGGGTGATTCGAGCCGCGAAAGACAGCGGCATTCTCTCGGTCGCCGTCTACGCCGACCAGGATCGTGACGCCGTGCACGCCCGCCTCGCAGATGAGGCGTACGGGCTCGACGGTACGACAAGCGCAGAAACCTACCTGGTCATCGAGAAGATCCTCTCGGTCGCTCGCCGTTCGGGTGCCGACGCCGTGCACCCCGGCTACGGTTTCCTCGCCGAGAACGCCGATTTCGCCCGCGCAGTGATCGACGCCGGCCTGGTCTGGATCGGCCCGTCTCCCGACGCCATCGAGCAGCTCGGAGACAAGGTTTCCGCGCGGCATATCGCCGAGCGGGTGAACGCTCCGATGGCCCCAGGCACGCTCAACCCGGTGGAGGGCGCGTCAGAGGTCCTCGACTTCATCGACCAGTACGGGCTGCCGGTCGCGATCAAGGCGGCCTTCGGCGGCGGCGGACGCGGCCTCAAGGTCGCCCGCACCCGCGAAGAGGTCCCTGAGCTCTTCGACTCGGCCGTGCGCGAGGCCGTCACCGCCTTCGGTCGCGGCGAGTGCTTCGTCGAGAAGTACCTCGACAAGCCCCGCCACGTCGAGACCCAGTGCCTCGCGGACGCCTACGGCAACGTCGTCGTCGTCTCCACCCGCGACTGCTCGCTGCAGCGTCGCCACCAGAAGCTCGTCGAGGAGGCACCGGCACCGTTCCTCACGACCGTTCAGCACGACGAGCTGTACCGCGCGTCCAAGGCCATCCTCAAGGAGGTCGGCTACCTCGGCGCAGGCACCTGCGAGTTCCTGATCGGCCAGGACGGCACCGTCTCCTTCCTCGAGGTCAACACCCGGCTCCAGGTCGAACACCCCGTCTCCGAGGAAGTCACGGGCATCGACCTCGTCCGCGAACAGTTCCGCCTCGCCGAGGGCGGCCGCCTCGACTACGACGACCCGATCCCGCGCGGGCACTCCTTCGAATTCCGGATCAACGGCGAAGACCCCGGCCGCGGGTTCATGCCCTCTCCCGGCCCCGTGCACGTCTTCAGGGCGCCGGGCGGCCCCGGCGTGCGCGTCGACAGCGGCGTGCAGGCCGGCGACGTCATCTCCGGCTCCTTCGACTCCCTGC
Source organism: Cryobacterium sp. MDB2-A-1 (assembly GCF_004402675.1). Taxonomy (NCBI): domain Bacteria; kingdom Bacillati; phylum Actinomycetota; class Actinomycetes; order Micrococcales; family Microbacteriaceae; genus Cryobacterium; species Cryobacterium sp. MDB2-A-1. Next base: position 82,126 of record NZ_SOFK01000023.1, read on the forward strand.
TGGCCAAGCTCATCGTCACCGGCGCGAGCCGCGAGGAGGCGCTCGAGCGTTCGCGCCGCGCCCTCGACGAGTTCGACATCGCCGGCCTCCCGACCGTGCTTCCGTTCCACCGCGCGATCGTGCGCGACCCCGCGTTCGCACCCTCGGACGGCGAGCCGTTCTCGATCTACACCCGGTGGATCGAAACCGATTTCGTCAACGACATCGAACCGTGGAACGGCTCCCTCACCGACGAGGGCACCGCCGAGAAGCGCCACAACGTCGTCGTCGAGGTCGAGGGCCGCCGCATCGAGGTCAGCCTCCCCGTGCGTCTCCTGCCCGGCACCGCCGAAAGCACCGCCGGTCCCGCCCCGCGTCGCCGCGGCGTGGCCCACTCGGTGAACACGGCAATCGGCGACGCCGTGGTCGCGCCGATGCAGGCCACGATCGTCAAGCTCGCCGTCGCTGAAGGCGACGTCGTCGTCAAGGGCGACCTGCTGCTCGTGCTCGAAGCCATGAAGATGGAGCAGCCGCTCACCGCGCACAAGGACGGCGTGATCGGCAGCATCGGCGCCGTCGTCGGTGCCACGGTGTCGAGCGGGTATCTGTTGCTCGCCGTGACCGACGCCGCGTAGGCACCGCACTGCAGGCATCCGCTCGCTCATCGTCGGCCGGGGAAGGGGACCGTCGTGGATCCGGACGAACTGACCGCGTTCCTGCTCGACCTGAACGGCGCCGTCGAGACGTACCCGTTCGGGCCGGAGGCCCGGGTGATGAAGGTCGCGGGCAAGATGTTCTCCGTCGACCAGCCGGATGCCCCGCGCCGGTCGATCACGCTCAAGGCGCTCCCGGAGAACGTGCCGCGGCTGATCCGGAGCGTTGCCGGCATCGAGCCCGGGTACCACATGAACAAGCGGCACTGGGTGACCGTGAGACTCGACGGCTCCGTTCCCGCCGACCACGTGCGCGAGCTGATCACCGAGTCGCACGCGATCATCGTCGCCGCTCTCCCCCGCGCCATCCGGCAGTCCCTCCAGGGCTGACCCTCCGTCCCGCGAGAGTACGTTTTCGGCCCTTAAAACCGCGCTTTATGGGCCGAAAGTGCACTCTCGCGAGGACGCGGGTCGGGGTGTGTGGGGATCCGTTCGGGATTAGAGGACGATGTGCATCGCCCGGGCGGCATCCGTGATCGAGCCCGTCAGCGACGGGTAGACCGGGAAGGCCCTGGCGACCTCATCGACGGTGAGCCGGTGCTCGACGGCGAGCGCGAGCGGGAAGATGAGTTCGCTCGCCTTCGGGGCGACGATGACGCCGCCGATGACGGTGCCGGTGGTCGTGGTCGCGAAGAGCTTGACGAAGCCGTCCTTGATCCCCATCATCTTCGCCCGCGGGTTCGCGGCGAGGGGCAGCTTGTAGATGGTCCCGCGCACGAGCCCGTCCTCGATCTGCTTCTGCGTCCAGCCGACGGTCGCGATCTCGGGCTGGGTGAAGATGTTGGCCGCGACATTGCGGATCTCGATCGGGTTCACCGCGTCGCCCATCGCGTGGAACACCGCCGTGCGGCCCATCATCGAGGCGACGGATGCGAGGGGCAGCTCGGTCGTGCAGTCTCCGGCCGCATAGATGTTCGGCATCGAGGTGCGGGCGACCCGGTTCACCCGGATATGCCCGGAGTCGGTCAGCTGCACTCCGGCCTCCTCGAGGCCGATCCCGTGGGTGTTCGGCACAGAGCCGACGGCGATCAGGCAGTGGCTGCCCTCGACCTTGCGGCCGTCGGACAGGGTCGCGAGCACCCCGGTGGAGGTGACGACGACGGATTCGGCGCGGGACTTGCTGAGGACGACCATCCCGTTGCGCTTGAAGACGTTCTCGATCACGGCGGCGGCGTCGGCGTCCTCGCCGGGCAGCACCTGGTCGCGGCTCGAGATCAGGGTGACGCGGGCACCGAGGGCCCGGTACGCCGAGGCGAACTCGGCGCCGGTGACGCCGGACCCGACGACGATCAGGTGCTCGGGCACCGCCCGCAGGTTGTAGAGCTGGGTCCAGGTGAGGATGCGCTCACCGTCGGGGACCGCGGTCGGGAGGATGCGCGGGCTCGCGCCCACGGAGACGACGATGGTGTCGGCGCTGATCCGGTCGAAATCGGTGCCGGAGGCCTCCGAGGTCGCGACGATCACGCCGCTCGTGCCGTCGAGGCGGCCGTGGCCCTGCACGAGGCGCACTCCGGCGGTGACGAGCGTGGCCCGCATATCCTCGGACTGCTGGCGGGCGAGCGCGAGGAGGCGCTTGTTGACGGCGGCGAGGTTGATCGCGACCTCGGGGCGGCTCGGCTTACCGTCGGCGCCGCGCACGTAGAGCTGGACGCCGAGCTCGGTCGCGTCGCCGATGGAGTTGGTGGCCTCAGCGGTTGCGATGAGGGACTTCGAGGGCACCACGTCCGTGATGACCGCCGACCCGCCGACGCCGACCTCTTCGACGAGGGTGACCTCCGCCCCGAGTTGTGCTCCGGCGATCGCCGCTTCGTATCCGCCGGGCCCTCCGCCGAGAATGACGATCTGCTGCTTGCGTTCGAACTCGTAGGCCATGGTGACATTCTGCCGTCCGCCGCCCTTCGCCACCAATTCCTGCAGGGGGCATCCGCCCGCCCCAACGCCCGCGCCGGACGAATTCGACGAAGTTTCTGAGATTTCCCCTCTGCGTCAAGCTGGTTGTGAGTCAGTTCACGATCAGTAGGAGTCAGAGGAATGTCGATTAGTCCAGGGTTCACTGTGGTGGAGATCCGCGAGTTTGTTCATGAGTATCACCGGCAACCGCATGGTCAGAAAGGTGCCTGGTTAGCGGGACAGC
>NZ_SOFK01000050.1:0-13580 GCF_004402675.1 Cryobacterium sp. MDB2-A-1
CGGGCGTGTCGCGGTGAATTTCCGTTTGACGAGGTCGTCGTGGACGGGCGGGCCGGCCTTGCGCGTGAGGCCGCGTTTCTTCGCGAACACGGACCAGAGCCGCTGCTGCGAGCACAGCCGCCAGACCCGGTTCTCGCCGACGCTGAGGCCCGACTTGTGGAGCTCGTCGGCGATGAACCGGTAGCCGAACGCAGGGTCGTCCCGGTGAGCGTCCCAGACCGCGTTGGTGAGGTGGGCGTTGTCCCAGTCGCGCTGGGAGACTGGGTCGCGCTTCCACTGGTAGAACGCTTGTTTGGAGAAGCGCAACACCCGGCAGGTCACCGTGACGGGAACACCGTCGACGGCCAATTCACGGACCAGCGGGTACATCATTTTGGGTTGACGTCCCGGGAGAGATAGGCCACGGCCCGGCGCATGACCTCGGCTTCCTGCTCGAGCAGCCGGATGCGCTTCTTGGCATCCCGGAGCTCGGTGGATTCCTTCTCGATCACACCGGGCCTGACGCCTTCTTCGACGTCGGCTTTCTTNAGGCGTCGCCACAGGCATGTTTGAGGCGCTCTTCGTTTGCCTCTCCCGACGTGCGCTGGTACAACAGCGCACTGAACGAAAACAGCGGGCCACTCTTCAGAGCATCCACGCCAAGCACCCGGAACGCCCCCACTCCGTCATTGCCACCCCGAACGGCAGGTACTCCGTCAGAGTCAGAGTGGCGTTGTGAACCGCAGCGTTTCGTGGCGTCTTTATCGCAGAGATAAATGTCTTGAGCGCGGCCAGAGGGCAGCCGGTACTTTGGTCAGGAGTCTCGGTGGCTGACGAGGGGCTCTGTTCCGATGACACTGAGGAGGGCGAGGTTCTCGGCATCGCCGGATCCTATGGGCGCGGTGTAGAGGATTAGATGCTGGTCCCGGTCTGTGACGGCGAGCGAGTCGCAGTCGACGGTGATGTCGCCGACGGGCGTCGCCCGAAACGTCTTCTTGAGGGGCGGCGGGATCTGGACGTCGTGCCGCTCCCACAGCCGGGAGAATTCCGCGCTCCCTTCCCGCAACTCCCGGATGAGGTCGGCAATGACAGGGTCGGAAGGGTAGCGCGCCTGAGCGCTCCGCAGTTGCGTCACAACACCCTCTCGGAACTCGACGTCGTCGCTGATTCCGTAGATCGCGGGTGGAGGTTGCCCGCCGGCGAGGAAGGCTTTGCGCGCGAGGTTGCGATCGTGGGGCTCGACGAGAGCGAAGTCTTCCATCAGGGCTGCCGCGAGGTCGTTCCATGCGAGCACCTCGAACGCTGCGGAAAGGACGATCCCTGCCGTGAGCGGTAAGCGTTCGAGAACTCCGAGGACGCTGGGGCGCACGTCACGGCGGTGCAGCCCCGACGGGGCGGGCGTGGTGCCAGCAAGGAGGTGCAGGTGGTCGGATTCCGCGTCCGTGAGGCGAAGTGCGCCTGCGATGCCTGCCAGGACCTCGGCTGACGGGCGAGGTGCACGGCCTTGCTCGAGGCGGACGTAGTACTCGGTCGAGATATGCGCGCGGACGGCGATCTCCTCCCGCCGAAGACCGGGCGTTCGCCGGCGTGCGCCCGAGGGCAGGCCGACGTCTTCCGGGCGGAGTCGCTCGCGGCGACTGCGAAGAAACGCGCCCAGTTCGCTTTTGTCCATACCCCAAGTGTGCGTGCCAGAGGCGTGCGGAGCGTAGTACCGTCTGTGCCTGGATCCGGATCCGTCACGGGCAGACGCTGTCGATATGACAAACACCAACGAGTCCATCCCGGTCGGCCTGCTGACCGGCAAAGTCATTTTTATTACCGGAGCCAGCCGCGGTATCGGTGCCGCCGCAGCCCATCTCTTCGCCTCCGAGGGCGCAGCTGTCGTCCTCGCTGCCCGCAACACGACAGCACTCGACTCTCTCGTCGCCCAGATCCGCACCACGGGTGGCACCGCCGACCGCGTCGCCATGGACCTCTCTGACCGTGCCAGCATCCGTGCTGCCGTCGGCCGGGTCGAGGAGCTCCACGGGCGCCTCGACGGAGCGTTCAACAATGGCGGGGTAAACCAACAGAACGTCGGCCCCCTCGACACCACCTCCGACGACGACATCGATGAGCAGTTCTCCGTCAACTTCCGTTCCCACTGGGTCGCGATGGTCGCCGAGGCGGCTCTCATGCGGAAGTCCGGTGGTGGGGCGATCGTGAACACCTCCAGCATCGGCAGCCGACGGGCCGTACCTCCGCTGCCCGCTTATGCGGCGATGAAGCGCGCCCTGAACAGCATTACCGAGACGGCCGCCGTCACCTGGGCGGGTGAGGGAATCCGTGTCAATGGGATCACGCCCGGCGGCACTGCGACCGAGATGATGGACGAGTGGGAGAAGAAGACCCCGGGCATTATCGATGCCAATAATGCTGCCAGCCCCATCGGCAGGATGGCGACCGCGCTGGAAGTCGCGGAAGTCGCCGGATTCCTTCTCAGTGACCGTGCCTCGGCCGTGACGGGCGCCATCGTGCCTGTCGACGGCGGCGCCGGCGCCTAAGCGGAAAACCTCACATGACTATCACTGATCTCACAGGGAAGGTCGCTGTCGTTACCGGTTCAAGTCGTGGCATCGGACGGGCGATAGCGATCCGGCTCGGGGCTCGGGGAGCGCAGGTCGTGGTGAACTACGCACACGGTGCGCAGGGCGCGGCCGAGACGGTTGCCGCCATCATTGCGGCCGGCTCCGATGCGGTGGCTGTTCAGGCCGACGTTTCCGATCCGGGTCAGATTGAGGCACTTTTCGACGCGGCTCGATCGCGGTTCGGAGGTATTGACATCGTCGTCGCGAACGCCGGAATCGACGAGACCGGCGGGCCAATCGTCGATGTCACAGAAGCGGATTACGACCGCATGTTCGGCGTCAACGCAAAGGGTGCCTTCTTCACGTTGCAGCACGCGGCGCGCACCGTGAACAGAGGCGGCTCTATTGTGCTGATCGGCTCAGGATCCACCAGCCGTCCCGTCGCCGGTTTCGGCCTCTACGCCTCAAGCAAGCTTGTCGGGAATTACCTCGTGGGAGTCCTCGCACAAGAAATCGGTGAAAGAGAAGTGACGGTCAACACCATCCTTGCCAGTGCAACGGATGGTGCCGGCTACTTCTCGGCCGGAGCCGACAACGATGAGCTCCGTACGCTGGTGCAAAACGCCAGCCCGCTCGGAAGAATGGGGTCGGTCGACGACGTCTCAGACGCTGTCGAGTTCTTCATCGGCCCACTCTCCCGCTGGGTGAGCGGTGCGCAACTCCTGGTCAGCGGCGGCCAAAACTGACTCTTCTGCATGGATCACCGATTCGTTGGGGACCCTCAAACACAGTTCATGCGTTGAGGGTTCCCCCGCAGTAAATCGTGGGAGCCATGAGCCTCTGCGGGACATATCAAATGGCTCCGGTTCTGTCTTGGGTGCGAGCACGATGGCCCAATGACTTCTGTCCGTAGACGATCGTTCGCGAGACACGCTCGGACGGGTTCAGCAAGTCGCGGGAACATCGGGCGGTATTAGTAATGCTTGGCGTGTACGCGTCTATGTAACGCGTTACCGGGTTGATGATACGTTGCTGGTATGCGAATTGGATATGGTCGGGTCTCTACCCGGGATCAGCACCCTGAGGCCCAACACGATGCCTTGACCGCGGCTGGTTGTGATCGGATATTCCTGACACGGCTTCGGGAACACTCGCCCGCCGGCCTGAACTTGACAGGGCTCTACTCTCGGCGACCCGGGCCGGCGATCAGCTCGTCGTGACGAAACTCGACCGGCTCGGCCGGTCGTTGGAGAACCTCATCGATTTGTCGAACACCCTCCAGGAGCGCGGCGTTGATTTGGTGGTCTTGGATCAGGGCATCGATACGTCCAGTATCACCGGGCGGATGTTTTTCCAGATCCTTGGCTCGATTGCGGAGTTTGAACATGCGCTGATGTCTGAACGCACCCGCGATGGGCTGGCCGCGGCCCGTGCCCGGGGACGGACCGGCGGGCAGAAGCCCAAGCTCGGTCCGCGTCAGGTCAGGCTGGTCCGTGAGATGTATGAGGAGAAGGACGCCGACGGCAAGCGGGCCCACACTGTCCAGCACATCGCCGGGGAGTTTGGAGTCACTCGGCCCACGATCTACCGGCACTTGGCCAAACCCTGAGCCCCGGCTGTCCGCTGCGGGCAGGGCCGGCCGACCTCCATTAGCGTTGAGGAATGAGTTCCCTCGTCCCGTCCGACTACGCTGCCACGCTTGAGAGCATCAAGCGGCTTGTGCATGAGGCGCGCTACATAGCCCAGCGCCGGGTGAACACCGAACTGCTCAGGCTCTATTGGCAGATCGGAGCGGCGATTATCGAGCGACAGAAGACGGCCGCGTGGGGCAGCAAGGTTCTTGTCCAGCTTTCTGCGGATCTGCGTGCAGAGTTCCCGACCGCGAAGGGGTTCTCGCCAGCCAACCTCAGGTACATGCGCCGGTTCGCCGAGGCGTGGCCCGAACACGATTCAATTCGCCAACGACCCGTTGGTGAATTGCCCTGGGGCCACGTCATCGAGCTGCTTGACAAGCTCGACGATCCCGAACTACGCGAGTGGTACAGCGCCAAGGACATCGCGCAGGGTTGGAGCCGTCCGGTGTTGGCTCACCAGATCACCACCCCCCTGCACCTGCGCGAAGGCACAGCTCCGTCCAACTTCCTGCACGCTCTTGAACGCCGTGATTCTGAGCTCGCTCAGCAGATCACTAAGGATCCGTTCACGCTCGAGTTCCTCGCGATCGACGGTGACGCCGCCGAGCGAGAGCTGGAGGACCGGCTCGTCGAGCGCATCATCGACACACTCCGCGAGCTTGGCCCCGGGTTCGCGTTCGTGGGACGCCAGGTCCACTTCGACGTCGACGGCGATGACTTTTTCGCCGATCTGCTGTTTTTCCACGTCGACCAACTCCGGTATGTGGTCATTGAACTGAAGACCACGAAATTCGACCCGCGCGACGCCGGCCAACTCGGCTTCTACGTCGCCCTCGTTGAGGATCGGCTGCGGAAGCCGCAGCACCAGCCCACGGTTGGGATGCTCCTAGTCGCTGACAAAAACGAGTCCGTCGTCCGGTACGCACTCGCCGGCACCACCCAGCCGATCGCTGTCTCCCGTTACGACCTCTCGCCCGCCGAGCAGGCTGCGCTTCCCGCCGAGGACGCTCTAACCCGCGCGGTCGCCCTCGAGCTCGATGACCACCCCCAGCGCCAGGCCAACCCCTCCGACTAGGCCACGACCTGCGCCACCTCGTCACGACCCTCCACGGACTCACCGAACGGGGGATCGGGCCTCAGGGCCTCGCTGGGGAGGGGGCGGCGACCGACACCACTACGGTGTCCGGGGAACTGGCCTTCAGCGTTTTCGCTGCCGTGGCAGAGATCGAGCGGGCACGTATCTCAGAACGCACCATTGGAGCCTTCGTCGCGGCGCGCCCGCGGGAAGGCGAGCGGCCGTGCACGAGGACAGCGGCCAAAGCTTACCTCGGCATGGCCGCCACGAGAACAGCAGGAGTGCGGGAGCGGTAGTGGCGAGGAGTGCTTGATGGTAGCGGCAGTCCGCGTAGTTGGTAGCACGGTTCTAGCGAGGTAGTAGCGACCCGGGCTGGGTGCCCGGCCCGCTGGGTGTCACTCCCAGTAACCGTCTTGGGCGTTGTTGGTGAGGCGGGTTACGATCGATGCCGCCGCGACCCGGTCGGGAAGTTCCGCGACCCCAGTGCGCGGGTACGGTCTGGGAGGGGATCACCGTCGGGGAGCCGGTCGATGGACCTCGGGTCCCGTTCACGGTACGTTGAGGTCCTCACCTTCGAGGCTGTTCCGCAAGCTATCAGGCAGCGAAAATGCTGACAAGAGGTAATAAACTCTGCACCAGGCCGCAATCTGCGTTGTCGCTACCGAACGAAGGGCACCCTTATTGCCATCTGACACCGTTGCATTGTTGGACGCCATCAGCATCCTGGCCGATTGGGACCACCACCCACGGATACGGTCAACACTGCGCACCACACGCCTCGGGGCCTCAACGCTGAGTTCGATAGATGCGACACCGGTAGACGACGAATGGACCGTCACCCGCCCAGACGATGATGTTGTTGAGCGTCGAACGGCCGACGGCGTCTACACACTGACGATCGGACACAAGGAGGTAGAACGGTTTTTTCGTGACGCTCGCCGGGTTCCACCCGCGCTGTGCCTGGTGTTCCCTATGTCCGCTTTCATCTGGGGCCGTCCGCGAGATATGTGGAGGATGGTCGGCGCCGCGAGGGAGGGAGACGAGACGAAAATCACATTGGTCCACACAGAGCAGACGCCATTCGAGGCGATTTTGACGGTCAACCATGACCTGCGGATTGCCACCAAGCTTGCGTCGCTGGGAGAGACCCTGGAGATGTTCGACTTCGAGTGATTGCACGTCGCACAGAAGTATCTGGGTGCTTCCAGACGGGGCGTTCGGGTCTAGGACCGGACCTCCGAAGCGCGCGCAGCCTCGTACTTCACGCGGAGTGCGTTGATCCTGCTCGCCAATCCGTTGTGAGCAGCACGCGGCTGGTTCCAGCTGCAATCTGCGTGTCGACGATGACGCCGCAGTTCCGACGGAGTGCCGGGTTGTCGCGTTGCGCTGTCATCTGTCGGCGGCCATGACAAGCTGCCCATAGGCGGCCACGGAACTGCCCGCTGACGGCCAGTAGAACTGCTTGGGTTCTATCGGTCGTTGCAACACCCGGCACTTTTCAGGAGTTGCGACCATGGTTTCCGAACAGACAAAACGACCACCAGCCCGAACGTTCACCGACGACGAGAAGGCGTCATTCTTCGCCGCGTTCGAACGGCTCGGAAGCATCCGCCTCGCCGCCGAGGAACTCGGCTTCAAGCCCATGACGTGTCGGCATTGGGTAACCCTCGCGGGCATCGATGTCTATCGGAATGCTCGTGCACGAGGCGTCTGTGCTGATCGTGATTGTCAACGCCATGCGCCTCTTGCGTCGGCATGAACGGCACAGCGCGGCGCGCCCATCCGCCTTGGGTGGGTTAGGCCGCGGGGTGGGTCTTGACGAACCTGGTGTCCACGCCAATGACGGGGATCTTCGAGGCGCCACCCGGTGATCCCACCGGGGCTTCCCGCTCTTCGAGAATCTCGGCGAAGAACCTCTCGTTGTCGCGGAGGTACGGTTGTTCCCCGTCGGGTAGGTCGGCTTCGTAGTAGATGGCCTCGACCGGGCAGACCGGTTCGCAGGCGCCGCAGTCGATGCACTCATCCGGCTGGATGTAGAGGGTGCGCTTGCCCTCGTAGATGCAGTCGACGGGGCATTCGTCCACGCACGCCCGGTCCTTCACGTCGATGCAGGGGGAGCCGATTACGTAGGTCATTTGGGTACCGCCGTCGATAAGGTGGCAAGGGTCTCCTCGATCACGGTGGCCGCGTCGTCGATGAGTTCGGCGCTGATCACCACCGAGGGCAGTAAGCGGAGCACCGAATCCCACGAGCCGGCGTCCAGCACGATGACGCCGTGGCTGGTGGCGTGGTCGATGATCGCCCGCAGCGCCGCCGGGTTGGGGGTGGTCGTGCCCGGAACGACGAGCTCGACGCCGAACATGGCGCCCTGGCCGCGCACGTCGCCGACCACGTCGTAGCTGCTGGGCCAGTGGCCGATGCGGGCCCACAACATCCGTTCGACCTCCCGGGCGCGTGCGATCAGGTCGTCACGTTCGATCAGGTCGAAAACTGCCAGGGCCGCCGCGGTGGACACCGGGTTGCCGCCGAAGGTTCCGCCGATGCCGCCGGGCTGCACCGAATCCATGATCTCGGCGCGGCCGGTGACCGCCGCGAGCGGAAAGCCGCCGGCGATGGCCTTGGCCGTGGTGATCAGGTCCGGTACGACACCGTGATGCTCGATCGAGAACCAGGTGCCGGTGCGGCCGAGGCCGGCCTGGATCTCGTCGGCGATGAAGACGATGCCGTGTTCGGTGCAGAACTCGCTCATTCGCTGGAAGTAGCCGGGGGCGGGGATATTGATGCCGCCGTCGCCCTGGATCGGCTCGACGACGAAGGCGGCCACCTCGCTCGCGCCGATGTGCGTGACGATGTAGTCGATGGTGCGTTCGGCGGCCTCGGGTCCGGACAGGCCGTCACGGTAGGGGAAGCTCACCGGGGCGCTGTAGATCTCTCCGGGGAACGGCCCCATTCCGGCACGCTCCGGCCACGGTCGGTACGTCATCGCCATGGTGAGGTTGGTCCGGCCGTGGAAGGCATGGTCGAGCACCACGATCGCGCGGCGACCGGTGAACTTGCGGGCGATCTTCACCGCGTTCTCCACCGCTTCGGCACCGGTGTTCACCAGGATTGAGCGCTTCTCGAAGCCGCCCGGGGTGATCGCATTGAGCTTCTCGGCCACCCGAACGTAGTTCTCGTACGGGGTGACGGTGAAGAGGGTGTGCGTGAGCTTGGCGGCCTGCGCGGCGGTGGCCGCGGCCACCTCAGGCAATGCGTGGCCGAAAGAGGTGACGCCGATACCCGAGCCCAGATCGATGAGCTGGTTCCCGTCCACGTCCACCAGGATCGCGCCTGATCCGTGGTCCATGTAGATGGCGGCCAGGGTGCCGGCGCCGGCTGACACGCTCTGGGTTCGGCGTTCATGCAGGGCGAGGGACCGAGGTCCGGGCAGTGCGGTGAGGAGGTTGCGGTGTTGCGGCACGCTGTACGTCATGACGCCACCCTACGGCCGGGATTCGCTCCCACGCCCGGGAACCGCAAATTAAAATGAAAGAAATTATTTAATTGTTACCCAAGTAAGCGGCCAAAATTAGCGCGTGATTGACCGCGGGGTCTCTAGCGCCATAGAGCAGGGTGGTGGGTCCGGCGGCCTGTGCTACGAGCTCGCGCAGTTCGGTCACGGCCCGCATTGTCGCCGGGTCGCCGTCGAGTTCGGCGCGATAACGAATGGCGAAGTCGTCCAGTCGCTCGGGATCGTGATTCCACCAGGTACGCAGTTCCGGAGACGGGGCCACCTGCTTGAGCCAGGCATCGAGTCGGGCCCGCTCCTTGGAGACGCCCCGCGGCCAGAGCCGGTCGACCAGTACCCGGCATCCGTCGCCGTCGGCCACGTTGTCGTAGATGCGCTTGATCCGGATGTTCACGGTCTACCTTTCCGGCACGTCGGTGAGTCCGAGGTGGGCCAAGGCCGCATGGGCGTAGTCCGCGGCAGCCCCCGCCGTGATCGGCTCGAGCAGCCCAAGCAGCCGTCGGCGGTAATCTTCGCCCAGCAGCAGCGCGTAGAGCGCCTCGGCACGGTTGGTGGCACCCTGTCCGCGTTCGGCGTTGATGTGCTCGGCGAGTCGGGCGACGTGGCGCATGTCGCCGTTGTCGTGCAGCGTGCGGGCCAGATCGGGAAAGCGCAATGACTCGGCGATCACGAGCCTGTGCAGGCCGATCATCTGGGCGGAGTGCAGGCGGAAGACGATCCGGGCGGCCAGGGATTCCAGGGTGTCCCGGTTCTGGCTGTCGCCACTGACGGTCTCGGCGAGGCGGCCCTGCATCTCGGTGAAAACACCGTCCTTGTTGCCGAAATAATTGTATATGGTGCGCTTGGTTACCCGCGCGTCGGCGGCGATGCGGTCCACCGTGGCGTTGCCGAAGCCGTATTCGAGAAAGTTCGCCAGGGCGGCGTCGAGAATCTGCTCCTGCCGCTCGATGCGACCGGCCTCGGTGGGGCGGCCACGCTTTCGTTCGAGCGGCTCTAGGTTCGCGGGTTGCACGGGGTGCCCTTCGGATTGTGGGTAACGCTGTACATCCACGCTACTCGTCGTTGTAGAATGATACGACGTCGTATCATTAATTCGATTCGACTCCTCAACCGCGACCTCACGAAGGCCGAAAAGGAGTTCAGACATGTCTACTCGACAGCGAACTGCCGTGGCACCCCCGAAGCCCGGCACGCACCAGAACGCCAACCCCACTGTTGTGATGCATCAGACGGCCCCGAGCGACACCGCCGGCGCGAAACGTGCGACCGACTTCTATCGACAGATGGTCTTCATCCGCCGGTTTGAAGAACGGGCCGCTCGGGCGTACACCCAGGCGTTGATCGGCGGCTATTGTCACCTCAACCTCGGCGAAGAAGCCGCCGTCGTCGGCCTTATGGCGGCCCTGCGGCCCACGGACTACCTCTTCACCAACTACCGCGAACATGGCTACGCGCTGACGCGGGGCATCGACCCCAACCGGGTGATGGCCGAGCTCTTCGGCCGCTCAGACGGTGTCTCCAAGGGCTGGGGTGGCTCGATGCACATGTTCGACCTCGAAAAACGGATGCTGGGCGGTTACGGAATTGTTGGCGGCCAGATCCCATTGGCTACCGGTGCGGCCCTCGCCATCGACTACCGCGGTGTGGATGAGATCGTCATGTGCACAATGGGTGACGGAACGACGAACATCGGCGCCTTTCACGAGTCGCTCAATATCGCGGCGCTCTGGAACCTGCCCATCGTCTACGTCGTCATCAACAACCGGCTCGGAATGGCAACAACAGTGGACAAGTCCTCGGCGGAGCCCGAACTGTACAAGCGGGCTTCCTCTTACCGGATGGCGTCAGAACGGGTCGACGGGCTTGATCCCGTCGCCGTGTTCGAGGCAGCCCAGCGGGCCGCGGCAGTCGCGCGCGGCGGAAGGCCGTTCCTGCTCGAGGTGATGACCGAACGGCTGCGCGGGCACTCCGTGGTCGACCCCGGCAAGTACCGGGGCGCCGAGGAGATCGCGCTGACCAAGGAGCGTGACCCTGTGGTCACCTTCGCCGCCCACCTCTTCGAGACGGGTCTGCTCACGGAGCAGGAGATCGCAGCCATCAACGATGGTGCCATCGCGCAAGCCACGGCCGCCGCGGTCTTCGCGGAGGCGAGCCCGTTCCCCGACGTGGCCACCCTGTTCGACTACACCTACGCCACACCCGTGGCAAACGACTCGCACAGGTTGCCCGGGCAACCCCTCTTCGAGCCGGCTCCGTACCCCGAGCACGAGGCCACCCGATGAGCATCATGACCTATCGGCAGGCACTGCACGATACTCTGCGCTCCGAGATGCACCGCGATCCCGATGTCTTCTTGATGGGCGAGGAAATCGGCCTCTTCGACGGCGCCTACAAGATCACCGCGGGCATGCTCGACGAATTCGGCGAGAAGCGGGTGCGCGACACCGCGATCGCCGAAGAAGGCTTCACCGGAGCTGCCATCGGTGCCGCGATGCTGGGGCTTCGCCCGGTCGTGGAGATCATGACAATCAATTTCAGCCTTCTCGCTCTCGACCAGATCGTGAACCACGCCGCCAAGATCTACGGCATGTTCGGCGGGCAGGCCCGCGTGCCCCTCGTCATCCGCACCCCGGGCGGCGGCGGCCAACAGCTCGGCGCCACGCACTCGCAGAACATTGAACTGTTCTACGCTTTCGTGCCCGGCATGAAGGTCCTGGCCCCCAGCACCCCCGCCGACGCTAAGGCCATGATGCTCGCGGCGATCCGTGACGACGATCCGGTTCTCTTCCTCGAGAACCTCTCGCTGTACAACACCAAGGGCGAGGTTCCCGACGACGATGTCCCAGCCGAGATCGGCAAGGCCGCCATCACCCGGCGCGGCCGCGACATCACGCTGATCGGCTACTCGCGGATGGCCTACGTGGCGGCCCAGGTAGCCGAGCAGCTCGCCGAGTCCGACGGCCTCGACATCGAGGTTATCGATCTGCGGAGCCTGCGCCCCCTCGACCGCGGGACCGTGGTGGAGTCCGTGAAGAAGACACACGCTGCCGTCATTCTCGAGGACGACTGGCTTACCTATGGGATTGGCGCCGAAATCGCCGCGACGATCTCCGACGGTGCCTTCGACTACCTGGACGCACCGGTTCGTCGCGTTGCCATGGCCGAGGTGCCGATGCCGTACTCAAAACCACTGGAGACTGCCGCGTTGCCGTCGGCGGACGACGTCATCGGCGCCATCCGGCAGACACTCGACGCCGTCGGCCGCCGCCGCAACCCGATGGAGAACAAGTCATGATTGAGATCACAATGCCGCGCCTGTCTGACACCATGACCGAAGGTGCGATCGCGGTGTGGCACAAGCAGCCCGGCGACAGGGTCGAGGTGGGCGACATTCTCGTGGAAATCGAGACCGACAAGGCCACGATGGATTACGAGGCCTATGACGCCGGCACCCTCTCGAAGCAGCTGGTGTCCGAGGGGGAGCAGGTTCTGATCGGCGCCCCCATCGCGCTGCTGGACGACGGTAGGGCGACCCTCGTGCCCGAGCCGGCCGTGGCTTCTGTTGGCGCGGTTCCAATTGCCGCTGCGCCCGCAGCTGACCTTGCTCCGGCAACGGATGCCGCGGCGCCGGCCTTGCCCGTCGCCGAAGACGGCGCCCGCTTGTTTGCCTCCCCGCTCGTGCGGAAGCTTGCCAGGGAGAACCACCTCGACCTGAGCCAGGTTCGCGGTACCGGCCCCGGCGGTCGGATCATCCGTGCTGACACCGTGGGCCTACTCGCCCAGGAGCAGGGCTCCGTCGTCGCCCGGGCCAGCCTTGCGGCCGCGGTTCCGGCGCCCGCTGCCTCAACGTCAGGCGCCATTGCCGGTGCAGACGACAAGCGTGGCTCGGAGGCAGTGGCGCTGAGTAGCATGCGGCGCATCATCGCGCGCCGTCTCGGCGAGAGTGCCCGCACCATCCCGCACTTCTACGTGACCGCAACAGCGGATGCCGAGAACCTCGTGCTCCTGCGCACCGACCTCAACGTCCAGCTGGTGGCGGCCAATCGTCCAAAGGTAAGTATCAACGACTTGCTCATTCGCGCGAGTGCGCTGGCGCTGCGAGAACATCCGCTGGTGAACGCCTCGTACATCGACGACGCGAGCGGCGAGATGCTCGTGCACCACCGCATCAACGTGGGTGTCGCCGTCGCCGGAGCCGTGGGACTGGTGGTTCCGGTGATCGAGGATGCGGACCAGAAGACGGTCAGCCAACTCGGCACCGAGGCCAAAGCCTTGGTGGCACTAGCCAATACCAAGAAGCTCACGCCGGCGCAGATGTCGGGTGGAACCTTCACGATCAGCAACCTCGGCATGTTCGGCGTCGACCAGTTCACCGCCATCATCAACCCGCCCGAAGGGGCGATCCTCGCCGTCGGCGGAATGTCCCTCGAGGCCGTTGTCGTGGGGGAGGAGATCCTGCCCCGCCACCGTATGACGTACACCCTCTCCGCGGATCATCGGATCATTGACGGGGCCTTGGCCGCTCAGTTCCTGCAGACACTCACCCGCCTCATCGAGAATCCGTGGACCATCCTGGCCTGAAGCGGGTACCCCCGCTCCACCAGCCTCGCTCGACCCACACTCACGAACGTAGAAGATAGGACGCACCACAATGGCACGCACAGAAAACGGAAAAGTCGCACTCATCACCGGTGGGGGACAGGGAATCGGGCAGGGAGTCGGAATTTGTCAAGGTGAATGAGGCCAGCGTGAGTTTAGGCGGCTAGTTTCGGCTCGTCTTCTTGAGCTTCGGCGGGCTTGTTGATCCAGGCCGTGTC
>NZ_SOFK01000029.1:0-66375 GCF_004402675.1 Cryobacterium sp. MDB2-A-1
GAGGGACTGGACATGGTGGGACTTCCTGATTCTCGCCCTACGTCAAACGGCGAACTTGCTCTGAGCTACCCGCCTCAACTCACCCTGACACGTAGGGCATCCGCGTCGACTCGAACCTATCGACCCGCCGCCGATTCCCTCAGCTCGTCCTCAGTGCGACACTCCACCTCCCCATGCTCGAGACAGCTAACACTGCGGTCACGCTCATGCGTGGAGCCCTCAACACTGGCATTCGTCCGGAAATCGTTGACGCCGACCTCGGATACTTCGGTAGCCGTCGTTTCGACAAGCTTTATCGGCCGACCTTCGAGCTCGGCTTCACCCCCTCCACCGATTACAGGCAGGAGCAGCTTGGGGCAAGCATGCTCGACGAGGGCGTCATGTGGGTCGAGGGGAGCGCATATTGCCCGCTGATGCCGCGTGCATTCATCACCGCGACGGCAGATATCGACGAAGGCACGGTTGACATGGAAACGTATCGCGCACGAATCGAGGCGCGCACCGAATTCAAGTTGCGGACAATCGGCAAACCTCGCAAGGACGGAGGGGTTCGTATGATCTGCGATTCAAACTGGAGGCACGAGGCTGCGGGGACGGATCGGTTGATACCATCTTCGTCTGTCGGCGGCCAGCAGCGTGACATCGACCGGTGCCCATGCACAAGGAAGTCTGTTTCCGTGCGCGCTGACGACGTGATGCGTCGCCAGGCGTTCACGTACGGAGGTTCAAAGTGGCTCGAATTCCACCTGAGGTCGCGTGCGGCGGCGGAATCGGTCACCGCGCGTGCAGCCCGTAAGAGCCACCAGCACCGATATCAACCCGCATGTTGCCGCGATTCCGCGCATCCCATACCCCCGTGTGCAGATCATAAGGGATGGAACACCTTCACCCCGGCCCTCGGAGGAGCCGGCACCGAGCCCGAGTCTTCATGTCTGGGACGCCGGTGGTTCATTGGCCAGCCATCGGGCCTTCCTAGATTGCGAGAGGGGGCGAGCGCCCCACGAGGGGGTTCACGGGTGGATACGGGGCTCGAAACACGACAGGTATGGTGGGCGCGGGCATCCGTGCAGGCGACGCGGATCGGTGTGATCGCGATCGGAGCCGCACTGCCGTGGTTGTTGTTCATCGTCTGGCTGGGCCAGCCAGACCGGAATTTGCTCGGGCCCATGGGCCGCACGGGCGTCATCGTCACCGTCGTGCTGCAGTGTCTCTCCGTGGTGGCCGGGCTCGTTTTCGTCGTTGTGATGTCCGCCTGGACCGAAACCCGCGGGTGGCAGGCGGCCCGAATCTGGGGCTGGATCGCGTTCGTCTGGGGCATTCCGCTTGCCTGGCTCGCGGCGGTCGTGTGGCCCGACGGGGTCTGGCCCCGGGAATCCGGCCTGCCGCTGATCGTGTTCGGGGTGATCTGCGTGATCCTCATCGTGCCTGCGCTGATCAACCCGCGCCGGACCGGCCTGGTGGCTGTCATCGGCACGATCCTGCCCCTGGTCATCCTCGTCGCGATCATCGCTTCGACAATCTCCGTCCCTGCGGTCTTCATCCTGCTCGGCCCGGCGACGGCGTACTGCGTCGCTGTGTCCCTCAGTGCTTCCGCGGCCGCCTTCGCCAGAATCTGACGCTCCGAGCGTTGCTGTTGCCGTGATCTCTCCGGACACACTGGCCGCCGACATCTCAGGGACCGTCGAGCAGAGGTCCCGGCGCTTCGTCGACCGTCCCTATCGCTCGGGGGGAAGCGGCGGTACGGTCTGCGCGATGGCCGGTTCGCGCGCGAACGAACCGCTCACCCTCCTGTCCCAGCGTCGGAACCGAGAGAGGCAATCATGACAACGGTGTTGATATTCCATGAGGTCGATGACGTCGAGCACTGGCTCAACTCACCCCGGCGGGACGAGGTGTTCGGGCCGCTCGGCATCAGCATCCAGACCTTCATCGACCCGACCGACGACCACAGGGTCGGCCTGATCGCCGACGTGCCCGACATGGACGTCTTCCAGCGGGTGATGGCGTCCGAAGTCGCGGCTGAGGCGATGCAGTTCGACGGCGTCCGCCCGGAAACCGTCGTGATGATGGTCGAGGGCTGACGATGTATGCCCGAATCAGCACCTTCAGGACCGGCCCAGACACCGACCCCCACGCGAATGAGAATGCGACCATGCTGCGGGTGCTCGCGAACCCCGGCGGCCGCGGCATGTACTTCCTGAAAGGCACGGAGACCGACACGGCCCTGGCCATCACGCTCTGGGACTCGGAGGACTCCCTCGCGGGGAGCAGGGAGCCCGCAGAGTCGATTCGCGCCGACTCGAGCGCCGAACAGCACCTGACGATCGTCGACGTCGAGGAATTCGAGGTGACGGCGAGCACCTTCATCGGCTGAGGCCTGCGGCGCCCTCCCCGGTGCGCTCGTTACGATGGGGGAGTCCCAGGCCCCGCTCGGAAGGCATCCATGGAGTACGCCCTCGCGCCCGACGGCGCCCGCATCGCCTGGTCGTCGACCGGCGGTAACGCGACAGGTGACCCCGTCGTCCTGGTCGCGGGACAGGGCGTCTCGAGCCGGTCCTGGTCTCCGCTGCTGCCGACGCTCGGTGCCCGGCACCGGGTGATTACATTCGACACGCGCGGGGTCGGCGACAGCGAGCCCGGCGCCGACGCGCGCTTCACGACGGCGGCGCTCGCCGAGGACATCGTCGCCGCTCTGGACGCCGCGGGGATCGACAGGGCGCACGTGTACGGGCACTCGATGGGCGGCCGGGTCGCGCAGTGGTTCGCGATCAACCACCCCGATCGCCTGGGCGCCCTCGTGCTCGGCGCGACGAGCGGCGGCGATGACCGGGGTCTGACCCGCACGGCTGACGTCGCCCAGCGCATGGCCCGGGGCGACGCACTCTCCATGGGTCCGCTGTTCTTCACGGATGCCTTCATCGCGTCCCACCCGGAGCTCGTCGCGGCCACGTTCGTACGACCGACCTCGGTCCACACCCGGCGCCTCCTGTTCGGCGCGAGCACCGCGCACGACGCCTGGGACCACCTCCCCGGGATCACCGCGCCGACGCTTGTGCTGCACGGCGACGCCGACGAGGTCACTCCTCCCGGGAACGGCGAACGCCTCGCCGAACATATTCCGAATGCCGCATTCGGGGAGCTGCCCGGGCTCCGGCACGGCTACTTCCTCGAGAGCGCGTGGGCGACGGATGCCGTCCTCAGGTTCTTCGCGGCGCATCCGCTCGCCGCCTGACGCAGCTTTTCTCCTCGCGCACCCCCTGCGCCGCTTCGCGCCCGGCATGCCTGGCGCGAAGCGGCGCAACGGGCGCGCCTGCGCTGGGTTGCGACACGTGACGCGCGACGCGTGCCGGCCGCCGAAGCTAGGGGCGGGCCGAGTGAGAGCGCGGGCGCAGCGGGATCGTCGCGAGCACGGCGCGACCGGCCGGGTCGGCCCGGGGCGCCATGTCGACGAGAGCGATCTGGCCGAGTTCGAGGATGTCGCCGGTATTCACCCGCGCGTGGTGCTTGTCGGTGACGTGCGCCCGGAACTCGGTTCCGGTGAACGCCGCCTCCCCTGGCGCAGTCGCGAACGGCCGCACGGCCGCGACCACGAGGTCGTGCAGCGCGGTCAGCCCGGGGTCGGGTTCGAGCACGGTCACGGGAATGTCGTGGCGGCGCCCGAAGCGTTCCGCGCCGCCGGCGACCACGCTCAGCGCGGGCACGGCGGATGCCGAGGCCGCGAGAGCCTCCCTGATCGCGCCGGGCGCGGCATCCGTCAGGAACGGCGCCAGCACCGTCACGTGCAGGGGCCAGTCGCGCACCAGGAAGGTGGCGCCGACAGCGAGCGGCGTGAGCGGGAGGACCACGACGAGCCGGGGCATCAGCGCATCACCGCATCACCGGATCGCGCCGGTCTCGTCGTCGGCGAGGGCCAGGTCGATGAAGGCCCGCACCGCCGCCGAGAGCCGCCGGGTGCGCGACGCCGCGAGGTAGACGGTGAAGTCGGGCATGCCCGCGACGGGGAGGCGTCGCACGTTGCGGGCGTCCCGGGCGGCGAATTCGGGCAGCAGGGCGACGCCGAGCCCGTTGGTCACGTATTCGGCGGCGGTGCCGATGTCGGAGACCTCGATCATCACCCGGCGTTCGAGGCCGGCCGCGGCGAAGGTCTCGTCCACGATCTGCCGGCTCGCGTAGCCGGGCGGCAGGTCGATGAATTCCTCGGGGGCGAGGTCGTCGAGATGGTCGAGGCCGACGTGCCCGGCCGTGGCGAGGCGGTGATCGGCCGGGACCACGAGCACCATCGGCGAGGAGGAGATCGGCGCGGCCACGAGCTGGGTGGGCACGGGTCCGCTGAGCGCGAGGAAGGCGAGGTCGAGTTCGCCGGTCGCGAGCTCGTCGAGGAGCCCGGCCGAACCGCGCCTGGCCGCGCGCAGCCGCACCCCGACCCCCGGGTGGCCGGTGCGGAACAGCCCGAGCAGTCGCGGCACGTTGACGAGGGTGACCGAGGTCATCAGGCCGATCACGATCGACCCCGTGATCGCGTGGGTGGTCTCCTCGGCGGCATCGCGCACCCCGTTCACGGCATCGAGCGCCTCGCGCACCTTGGGCAGCAACAGCTCGCCCGTCGAGGTGAGCCGGATCTGCCTGCGGCTGCGGTCGAAGAGCTCGACGCCGAGTTCGTTCTCGAGCGACCGCACCCCTGCGGACACCGCGGACTGCGCGATCGTGAGTCGGTCGGCGGCGCGCGTGAAGCTCAGTTCGCTCGCCACCGCGCTGAAGAATTCGAACTGTCGCACATCCACTCGTGCATCATCTCATTTACAGATCGTTTCCATCACCATTCGGCGTTGTTTCTTATCTGTCGGAGCGGGACGATAGATACAGGGAGCCGCTCGAACGGCGAACCGGAAGGCATGACGTGACGAACAATTCAACTGTCCTGGGCAGCGGCCCCGTGGCGGACGCCCCGATCCAGGCGGATGCCCGCGTCCAGACCGATCCTCATTCCGCGGTCCCCTCGATAACGGATGGCCTCGGCGCGCCCGCCGCGCCCCGGCGCTCGGCCGACCGGGTCGTCGAGGTGCTCAAGGCCCACGGGGTGAAATGGGTGTTCGGCGTTCCCGGCGCCAAGATCGACCCCGTCTACGACGCCCTCGTCGACGACGGCCCCGAACTCATCGTCTGCCGGCACGAGCAGAATGCGGCCTTCATGGCCGCGGCCGTCGGCCGGCTGAGCGGCCAGCCCGGGGTCGTGCTCGTCACGAGCGGGCCCGGCACCTCCAACCTCGCGACCGGCCTGCTCACGGCCACGACAGAGGGCGACCCGATGGTCGCGATCTGCGGCGCGGTCTCCCGCGCCGACCGGCTCAAGCGCACCCACCAGTCCATGGACGCCGTCGGCATGCTCTCCGCCGTGACCAAGTCCGCAGGCGAGGTCAGCGTCGCCGACAACGTGCCGGAGGCCATCGCCAACGCGTTCCGACGCGCGACCCAGGAGCCCAAGGGCGCCGCCGCCGTCGTGCTCCCGTGTGACGTGCTCGTCGACACGACGACCGTGTCGATGACGGGACCGCACTGGGTGCCGCGCCTCGGCGCCGCCCCGGCGGAGAGTGTCACGCGCGCGGCCGCACTTCTGAAGGGTGCGAAGTTCCCGGTCATCCTAGCCGGCGCACGTGCAGGGTCCGACCGCGCGACCGTTGCCCTGCATCGCCTTCTCGGCGTCGCCGACCTGCCCGTCGTCGAGACGTTCCAGGCGGCCGGCGTGCTGTCCCACGAGCTCGAAGAGCACTACCTCGGCCGGGTGGGCCTGTTCCGCAACCAGCCGGGCGACATCCTGTTGCACAAGGCCGACCTCATCCTCGCGATCGGCTACGACTTCGTCGAGTACGAGCCCTCGAAGTGGAACAAGGACCACCAGCGCCGGATCATCCACCTCGACGAGCTCTCCGCAGACCTCGACGACTACTACCGCCCGACGGTCGAGCTGCGCGGCGACGTCGCCGAGACCATCGACGCGCTCGCCCGGCAGATCGACGGCCTCGAGCTCAGTGCCGCGGCATCCGCTGTCGTCGCCACCGAACGGGCCCGCCTCGCCGAGGCCGACGAACCGCACTGGAACGACGACGAGTCGGAGGGTGTGCACCCCGCGGCCCTGACCCTCGCGATGCGCAACCTGCTGCCCGATGACACGACCGTGCTCTGCGACGTGGGGTCGCACTACATCTACATGGCCAGGCACTTCCGCACCTATCACCCGCGTGCCCTGCTCTTCTCCAACGGGCAGCAGACCCTCGGCGTCGCCCTTCCGTGGGCGATCGCCGCGACCCTCGTGCGGCCGGGCACCCCGGTCGTCTCCGTCTCGGGCGACGGCGGGTTCCTCTACTCGGCGATGGAACTCGAGACCGCGGTGCGCCTCGGCTCGACGTTCACCCACGTGATCTTCAACGACGGCACCTACGACATGGTCGCGTTCCAGCAGCAGGGCAAGTACGGCCGCACCTCCGGCGTGCAGCTCGGCGACTACGACGCGGTCAAGTACGCCGAATCCTTCGGCGCCCACGGCTACCGGGTCACGCACCTCGACGACTTCGCGGGCGTGCTGAAACAGGCCATGGCCGAGCCAGGGCCGAGCATCATCGACGTGCGCGTCGACTACCGAAACAACCGGGATGAGCTCATGGCTGATCTGGAAAGCGATGTGCTGCAGTGAGTGAATTCACGGTCTCCCGACACGAGATCTTCCAGACGAGCCTGATGAGCGCCCTGCTCGACGGTGTGTACGAGGGCGAGATGACCGTGCGCGACCTGCTCGGCCACGGCAGCTTCGGCATCGGCACCTTCAACGGGCTCGACGGCGAGATGCTGATCCTCGACGGCAGCTGCTACCAGCTGCGTGCCGACGGCGGAGTCTCCAAGGCCGATCTCGGCGCGCACACCCCGTACGCGGTCGTCACGAACTTCGTCCCTCACGTCGAGAGCGATCTGCCGGAGGGTGTCCTGCGCGCGGAGGCATCCGCCTTCATCGACCGCATGACCTCGTCGGAGAACTACATGTACGCGCTGCGGATCGACGCCGAGTTCGAGTGGATCACCATGCGCACGGTCGTCAAGCAGGAGAAGCCGTATCGCCCGATGGTCGAGGCCACAGATGAGGACGCGATCGTCGAGCTGCACAACGTGACCGGCACGATCGTCGGCTTCCGCACCCCGCTCTACGAGCAGGGCATCGGCGTTCCCGGCTGCCACGCCCACTTCGTCACCGACGACCGCAGCGCCGGCGGCCACGTGCTCGACTTCAAGCTGAAGTCCGGCCACGCCGCCCTCTGCCTCGGCACCGACCTGCGCCTGCAGCTGCCGCTGACGGATGCCTTCCGCGACGCCAATCTCTCGCCAGACGACCTCGAGTGGCAGCTGCAGAAGACCGAGGCGCACGCCAAGTAGGCGCTCCTGCGGTCTCGGGTCACGGGGGCGCGGCAGAACGGGCCGCCGACACTAGTGTCGGAAAAGCCTTTCCTGCCGAGCCGTAGGATCGATGGAACGGTGTGCTCCAGCCTTCCGACTGTGCCGGTCCACCGGCAACGGAAGGACCATACGTGCTCTCTCGACCCCGGGTCGTCATCGTCGGCGGCGGAATCAGCGGACTGGCGACAGCCCACTATCTGCACCAGTCTCTCGGGGACGGGGTCCTGATCACCGTGCTCGAGGCCTCCCCCCGCCTCGGCGGCAAGATCATCACCGAGGACTTCGCCGGGCACTCGGTCGACGCCGGCCCCGATGCGCTGATGGTGCGCGCACCCGTCGCCGTGAACCTCCTCACCGACCTGGGCCTCGCCGACCTCGTCGTCGCACCCGCGAGCGGGGGATCGCGGATCTGGTCCCGCGGACGCCTCCGCACGCTGCCCG
Organism: Cryobacterium sp. MDB2-A-1; assembly: GCF_004402675.1. Taxonomy (NCBI): domain Bacteria; kingdom Bacillati; phylum Actinomycetota; class Actinomycetes; order Micrococcales; family Microbacteriaceae; genus Cryobacterium; species Cryobacterium sp. MDB2-A-1. The sequence continues at coordinate 7,882 of NZ_SOFK01000029.1, forward strand.
CAGGAACCGTGTTCGGCATCCCCGACCGACTGCTGCCGCTGCTCCGGTCACGCCTGCTCTCCCCGCTCGGCTTCGCCCGGGCACTCCTCGACCTCGTGCTCCCCGCCGGGCGCACCCTGCCGGCCGATCCCACGATCGCCGAGATTGTGGTCCCGCGGATGGGCCACGAGGTCTTCGACCGGCTCGTCGACCCCCTCCTCGGCGGCATCCACGCCGGTCGCGCCGATGAGCTCAGCGCGCACAGCACCGCCCCCGACATCGAGGTGCTCGCCCGCGGCAACCGCAGCCTGAACCTCGCGCTCCGCCGCCGGCGCCGCGCCGGGGCCGCGAAGGCCGCCGCCGCGTCCCGCTCCGCATCCGTGCCCGTCGCCACCGCGGGGGATGCCGCGGCCGGGTCCCGCGCGACGGCGCCCGCCGGAACGGCACCCGGGCTCGCCCGGGCCGGCGGGGCCACCCTCGTCACTGTCGAGGGCGGACTCGCCCGCCTCATCGACGCGCTCGCCGCGCGGGCGGCGAGCGACGACATCCGCCTCGGCACGGCCGCCACGAGTCTGGCCCGCGAGGGTGCCGGCTACCACGTGGGTCTCTCCGACGGGACGAGTGTCGAGGCCGACGCCGTCGTGATCGCCACCCCCGCGTTTGTCGCCGCCGGACTGCTCCTGGCCGAGAGCCCCGTGCTCGGGGCCGCGCTCGCCGGGATCCCCTACACGGACGTCGCGACGATCTGCCTCGCCTACCCGCGCTCCGCGCTCGGTCGCCCGCTCGGCGGCAACGGGTTCCTGGTTCCGCCGGTCGAGGGCAAACTCGTGGTCGGCTGCACGTTCTCGAGCGAGAAATGGCCGCACCTCGCCGATGAGGAGACCGTCATCATCCGCTGCATGGTCGGGCGCGCCGGGGACACCCGCTGGGCCGGCCTCGACGACACGACCCTCGTCGCGCAGGTGCACGCCGAACTCGTCGAGGCGCTCGGGCTGACCGGGAGACCCACCAGCCACCACATCGAGCGCTGGCCGCTCGGGATGCCGCAATACGTCGTCGGGCACCAGGGCCGGCTCGACACCGCCGACCGGGAGCTCGCCGCACTGCCCGGGGTGCACCTGACCGGATCGGGCTATCGCGGAGTCGGCCTCGCGAGTTGCGTCGCCGACGCCGAGCGGGTCGCCACCCGGATCGCCGAAAGCATCGCCGCCGGCGCCATCGCCGCGGCGCAGGCACCGAGCGAGGTCGGCGCATGAGCATCGTCGACGAGACCAGGAGCCACGTGCTCGGCCACCCCGCCGTGCTGCCGACGCTGCCCGCCGCCCGGCGCGGCCCCGGCCCCGACTACTCGAAGCGCCCGATGCTCGTGTTCTGGGAGACGACCCGGGCGTGCGCCCTCGCCTGCAAGCACTGCCGCGCGAGCGCGACGATGCAGGCGCTGCCCGGCGAACTCACGACGGCCCAGGGCAAGGACCTGATCGACCAGATCGCCGGTTTCGGCCGGCCGTACCCGATCCTCGTGCTCACCGGCGGCGACTGCCTGATGCGCCCCGACCTGTTCGAGCTCGTCGAGTACGCCACCGGTCTCGGACTGCCGACGGCCCTCTCACCCTCGGTCACGCCCACCCTCACCGCCGCGATGATCGAGAAGATCGTCGCGAGCGGGGTGAAGGCCGTATCGATCAGCCTCGACGGTGCGAGCGCGCCGACCCACGAGGGCGTGCGCGGCATCCCCGGCCACTTCGAGGACACCGTCAACGCCATCCGCGCCCTCGCTTCGGCCGGGCTCAGCGTGCAGGTGAACACGACGGTGATGCGCGCGAACGTCGACGAACTGGCGGATGTCGCGGCCCTCATCTCGAACGCGGGCGCGGCCATCTGGGAGGTCTTCTTCCTGGTCCAGGTCGGACGCGGCGTCTCGACGGAGGCTGTCACGCCCGAGGAACACGAAGAGATCTGCCACTTCCTCTTCGATGCTTCCCAACACGGTTTCATCGTCCGCACGGTCGAGGCCCCGTTCTTCCGCCGGGTCGTCGCCCGGCGCCGCGCGGGAGACCCGGCGCCGGAGACCGCGCTATACCAACGGCTGGCCGGCCGGCTCGAGTCCCTGATGGGGCCGCCGATCGGACTGCCCCGCGCGCAGACGGCGTCGACCCGCGACGGCAAGGGCATCGTCTTCGTCGCCTACGACGGCGACGTCTACCCGGCCGGTTTCCTGCCGCTCGGCCTCGGCAATGTCGAAACGACCCCGCTCGCCGAGATCTATCGCGACAACCCGCTGCTCAAGCAGATCCGCGCGACCGAATTCTCCGGACGCTGTGGGAGCTGCGAATACGCCGACCTCTGTGGCGGCTCGCGGGCGCGCGCCTTCGCCTCGAGCGGAGATCCCCTCGGCGAAGACCCGGCCTGCCCGTACCAGCCGGGCGCGGATGCTGCGGCCGGCCTGACGGCATGAGCGAGCCGGGGGAGGAGACCCAGCCTGACCGCGCGTACGACGCCGTGCTCCTGCTCGGCTTCGGCGGCCCAGAGGGGCAGGACGACGTCATCCCCTTCCTCCGCAACGTCACCCGTGGTCGCGGCATCCCCGAGGAACGGCTCGAGACCGTCGCGACCCACTATCGGGCCTTCGGGGGAGTGAGCCCGGTCAACGGGCAGAACCGGGCCCTGCGGGCCGCCCTCGAGGCGGAGTTCACCGACCGGGGTGAGCCGCTGCCGGTGTACTGGGGCAACCGCAACTGGACGCCCCTGCTCGCGGACACCGTGCGGGCGGCATCCGCTGCCGGTCATACCCGGCTCCTCGCGATCACGACGAGCGCGTACAGCTCATACTCGAGCTGCCGCCAGTACCGTGAGGACATCGCCGGGGCCCTGACCGCGACGGGGCTCGACACCACCGTGCACATCAACGCGGTGCGCCCGTACTTCGACGAGTCCGGCTTCGTCCTGCCCTTCGTCGAGGGCGCGCGTGCCGCTCTCGCACGCCTCGCGGCGCGGGGCGTGCCGGTCGATCGCACCCAGGTGCTCTTCACGACGCACTCGATCCCGACAGCGGATGCCGACCGCAGCGGTCCGCGCGACGCCGGCTGGGGCACGGGTGGGGCCTACCTCGCCCAGCACCGGGCCGTCGCGGTCGCCGTGATGGCCGCCCTCGCCGAACCGGGCGCTGCCGCCCCCGATGCACCCCAGCCGGCCTGGTCGCTCGCGTTCCAGTCCCGCTCGGGCCCGCCGGCGATGCCGTGGCTCGAACCCGACGTCAACGACGCGCTCCGAGCGCTCGCCGCCGACGGGACCGAGGCAGTCGTGATCGTGCCGATCGGCTTCATCTCCGACCACATGGAGGTGCTCTGGGACCTCGACACCGAGGCCGCCGCCACCGCAGCCAGCCTCGGACTGGCGATGGAACGCGTCGCAACCCCCGGCATCCACCCCGCCTTCGTCGCGGCCCTCGCCACCCTCGCCCTCGCGCGCCAGCACGGCCCCGTACTGCCCGGCTGCCCCGGCGGATGCTGCGAGAAGGGGGCCGGCCGTCCCGCACGCTAGTCCTGCCCGGCCCCGCACTGAACACCTGGGACGGGCGGGGCCGGGGACACTTGTAGTCTGGTTGCGATATTTCCCCCGGGCGAAGGCGCAGGCACGATGAACCAGATCGAGACGGATGCCGGGGCGCTGCCCCCGATCGAAGCCGAGCTGCAGCGGGTGGTCCGGCCCCGCGCCCGGGTCATCATCGACAACGACTTCTCCGGGGATCCGGACGGCCTCGTCCAGCTCGCGCACCACGTGCTGTCGCCGTCGGTCGAGATCCGGGCGATCATCGGTTCGCACCTGCGCCCCGGCGACCCGTTCGATCCCTCGGAGCAGACCGCGACGAACGCAGCCGCCGCCGCCGCCGAAAAGGTCCTCGACCTGCTCGGGCGCACCGGGAGCATCCCGGTCATCGCCGGGTCGAACGTCGGGCTCAGCGACCGGACCACGGCCATCCGCTCTGACGCAACCGACCTGATCATCCGGGAGGTGCTCCGCGACAACACCGAGCTTCCGCTCTTCGTCGCGTGCGGCGCCGGGCTCACCGAGATCGCGAGCGCCTACCTGCTCGAGCCGCGGATCGCCGACCGGCTGACCCTGGTCTGGATCGGGGGACCCGAACACGACGGGATCGCGGCCGCGCCGCCGGGGACGAGCGGCGCGGAATACAACCTCGCCATCGACATCCGTGCGGCCCAGGTGATCTTCGACTCCCGGATTCCGCTCTGGCAGGTGCCGCGGGACGCCTACCGGCAGACGCTGTTCTCCTGGGCCGAGCTGCTCACCTCGGTACGGCCCTGCGGTGCGATCGGCCGGCACCTCTACGCGGCGCTCGCCGGGGTCGCGGACACGGCCGGGCGGCACGGGATCAACCTCGGTGAGACGTACATCCTCGGTGACAGCCCGCTCGTGCTCCTGACCGCGCTGCACTCGAGTTTCGAGCCTGACCCGTCCTCGAGCGCGTGGGTCACCTGCACCGCCCCACGGATCCTCACGGACGGCAGCTACGATCCCACGCCGCGGCAGGGTCCGCGCCAGATCCGGGTCTACACCCGGCTTGACCTGCGCCTGCTCTTCGCCGACTTCACCGCCAAGCTCGCTGCCCACGCCGCCGCTAGAGAGTGACCTTTCCGGTCGAGAGTGCCAGGCATACCGGTGACTCTCGACCGGAAAAGGCCGGGGAGAGTTCTAGAAGTCGATCGTGAAGAGGGGGCGTAGGTAGCGCCGGAGCTCCTCAGCCATGTCGAGGGTGTCCGGGGCGAGCAGCCACTGCACCTGCAGGCCGTCGCTGAGCGCGATGAGTGACCGCGCGGCGCTCGCCGGCTCGACTCCATCGACCAGCTGGCCCGCCGCCTGGACATTGGTGAACGCGTCGACCATCAGGCCGACGACCCAGGTATACCGGTCGAGGAAGTACTGATGGGCCGGGTGTTCTGGCGCCGTCGCCTCGGCGGAGAGCACACAGTGCAGTTCCACAAGACCCGGGGCGAATTCGGCGTTGTACTCCGCCACGCGCACGATGCCGCGAATCGTCTCGATGTCGGGCGTGCCATCGATGGGGACGAGCGCCACGGAGCGCTCGTCGCGCAGTGCGAGCACGCCCGCGAGCAGTTCGTTCTTGTTCGAGAAGTGGTGCAGCAGGCCGGCCTGGCTCATTCCGACCCGCTCGGCGATCTCCCGCAGCGAACCGTTGCGAAAACCGTGGTTGGCGAACACCTCGATGCCGGCCTCGAGGATTTCCCGACGTCGGCCTGCCGTTTTGGCGTAGCTCCCACGCGACTTCCCCGTCATAGTCATGCGCTGACTCTAGCGCGGGAAAAAACGATTTGATGAAAACCTAGTAGTTAATCGCTTTTCCTGTTAGCTTTTCAGCCAGGCGACCCAAAGAGGGGTCACCCACTGAAAGGGAACACCGATGTTCCGATGGAAAAGCCTCACGGCGGCCGCAGCAGTTCTTGCTCTCGGCCTGACGGGTTGCTCGGCAACCAGCACCACGACCACCTCCGGCGCCCCGACCACACTCACCCTCGGCGTGATCGTTCCAGCTACCACCTTCTCGGCCGCGGATATCGCATTCGCCAATGAGGCCCCTACGGCCAGGCGGTCTACGACACCCTCCTCAAGGCGGATCCAACCGGCGAGGTCGGACCCGACCTGGCCACCAAGTGGGAGTACAACGACACCAAGACGGTGCTCACCCTGACCCTTCGCGACGACGTCACCTTCACCGACGGCACCAAGTTCAACCCGGATGCCGCGGCCCAGAACCTGATCCGCTTCCGTGACGGCGCCTCGCCGAACAAATCCTTCCTCGCGTCACTCGCCGACGCGAACGCCGTCGACGACACCCATGTCGCCCTCACCCTCACCCAGGCCGACCCGGCCCTGCTGCACTACCTGACCCAGAACGCCGGTATGCAGGAGAGCCCCAAGGCCTTCGGCAACGCCGACCTCAAGACCAACCCGGTCGGCAGCGGCCCGTACATCCTCGACACCACCAAGACCGTCGTCGGTACGAACTACGAGTTCACCAAGAACCCGAAGTACTGGGACCCGAGCTCCGTGCACTACGACAACCTCTCCATCAAGGTGCTCGCCGATGTCACCGCGATGCTGAACGCCGTCAAGGGCGGCCAGCTCAACGGCGCCAAGCTCACCGTCAACACCAACAACGCCGAGGTCGAAGCGGCCGGCTACATGTACCCGGCCATGACGTTGGTGACACTTTCGGGCTTGTGAAGAGGGAGGACCTCCGGGCTTAGTGGAGGTATCTGAAATCTTCACAAGTCACGGAGGTCCTCATGGGTCACATTAACGCGCGTTTGACGATTCATGGAAAAGTTCTGCTCATCGAGCGGCTAACTGTGGAGAACCGGCCCGTCGCTCACGTCGCGAAAGAGCTCGGCATCTCCCGTCAATGCGCCCACCGCTGGCTGGCCCGCTACCGGGCCCAGGGTCCTGCGGGACTTCTCGAACGGTCCTCCCAACCCCGGTCCTCTCCTCGAAAGACGAGCCCGGAACGGGAAGAGCTCGTGCTGAAATCACGTCGTGATCTCAAGTCCGGGCCGATGCGCATCGCGATAGCGACCGGAGTGCCGGCCCGGACGGTGTCTCGGATACTGGCCCGACACCACGTTCCCCCGCTCGCCTGCTGCGATCCCCTCACCGGGGAGCCCATTCGTGCGACCCGCGCCACCACCAACCGGTATGAGCGCAAGCGACCCGGCGAGCTCGTCCACATCGACGTGAAGAAACTGGGCCGGATTCCCGACGGCGGCGGCTGGAAGGCCCACGGTCGCAGCGAACAGGTCCGTGGCCGCGGCATCGGATTCGACTACGTCCACGCCGTGATCGACGACCACACCCGCCTCGCCTATGTCGAGATCCACCCCGACGAAAAAGGCGTCACGGCCGCCGGCGTCCTCACCCGGGCGGCCGCGTTCTTCGCCGCGAACGGCATCCCAAAGATCGAACGCGTCCTCTCCGACAACGCCTTCGCCTACCGGAAATCCGTCGCGTTCCAGCAGGCCGTCGCAAACATCGGCGCGGAGCAACGCTTCATCAAACCGCACTGCCCCTGGACCAACGGCAAAGTCGAACGCCTCAACCGAACCCTCGCAACTGAATGGGCCTACAGCCAAGTCTTCACCAGCAACGCCGAACGCGCAGCAGCGCTTGCACCCTGGCTCAACTACTACAACACTGAACGCATCCACTCCGGCATCGGAACAACCCCCATCAGCCGAGTGTCACCAACGTCATGACTCAGTACACGCTACACGCTGAACCCGTTCGAGCTGGACTGGACCGGTCTCATCCTGCTCGACCGCGACGGTTCGATGAACCCGGCCTTCAAGGACGTCCGGATCCGCCAGGCGCTCAACTACGCGATCGACACCAAGGCCATGCTGACCGCGGTCGGTGAAGGCCTCGGCACCCCGACCACGCAGATCAGGTGAAGCGCGGGCTCCAGGTGCGCGGGCCGCCGCCGTTGCCAGTGAAGCGGTCCGTCGCCCGGGCGAAGCGCAGGGGCCGCACGCCGAGTTCGCCGTGCTCGAGCACCTCGGCGTGGCGCAGGGTGATCGTGTGCCCCGCCGGCGCGTCGACCGTGATCGACAGCCAGCCGACGAGGTTCTGCCCGAAGTCGACGAGGGTCGCTCCGGACGGGCTCGTGAAGATGCGCCCGGCGGCCCGGGTCTCGATCCGGCGCACCGGGGGAGCGAAGGAGGGGAAGACGCGCGCGGGGTCCGCCGCGTCCTCCGGCAGCACGATGACGGCGAGCGGATGCGGGAACGACGTCCCCGGAACCGCGAGCGCGTCGTCCTCCGCCCGGGCGTCGTAGTTCTCGCCCCGGTAGATCCCTGCGCTCGTGACCGGGCCGTCCGTCGTCGCGGTCCATGACGTATCCGTCGCCACGGTGTCGATGCGCCCGTCGGCATATTCCAGCCGGAGCTGGAGGGCGAGCGCCTTCGGTCCGGGATAGCTCTGCGCGAAGTTGCCGTCGAAGCCGAAACGTTCGCCGTACCAGCCGTCTGCGACGGTCGCTCCGACCACATTGGGGCCGCCCGCGTGCACGAGATCGGTGACGTCGAAGGTCTGGCAGGCCAGCCGGTCCGCGTAGCTCGTCCAGCCGGGCGTGAGGACCTCGTCGCCGACGATGCGCCCGTTCAGCACGGCCTCGTAGACGCCGTGCGCCGTCGCGGAGAGGGTCGCGCGGATGAGGCCGTCCCGGCTCTCGAAGTCGGTGCGGAACCGCACGGTGCCGCGGTCGGCGGAATCGAGGTCTGCTGCAGTGGCGGGGCCAGTGGATTCGGCAGCGTCGGAGGCGTGGCCGGCTGCTGTGGCTGCGCCGCCAGCGGGCCCCGCCGCGATGAAGGAGCCGACCCAGTCGGCGGCACCCAGGGGACCCGTCTCGACCGAGAGCCACGGGGAGAAGTCGCTCGTCAGGCCATCAGCGCCCGCGACCCGCACCCGCACCTCGCCGCTCGAATACGCGGGCAGCGGGTCTGCCGGCCACGCCCGGTGCTGCGACTCCCCGGAGGCCACCCGGGCACTCAGCACGCGGGAGCCGACCCGGGTTTCGAGTTCGTAGGACTCCTGCAGCCATCCCGGGGAATCCGTCTCGACCTGCCAGGAGAGCGCCGGGCTGCCCGTGGCGAGGAACCGCGGCCGGCCACGCCCCTCAGTGCGCAGGGAAGAGATCGAGGGTACGGTCCGCAAGTTGTCTGGCATGGTCTCTCCGTTGAGAAGGGCGAGCTGAGTCGAGCATTGGTAAAACCTTATATGTGTTCGGTATTTGGGGCCAGCCGGTGCGCTCGTCCGAGTGCCGGGCGGGAATGGCCCCTGAAGACGGTGCCGGAGGAGGGCCGGAGAGGCTTGACAGAACCCGCCGAGGTCCATAGGTTCATTAGTGTAGTAATGGACCAAAGGGGTACAGGTGTTTTCCGAAAGCAGTCCGATCTTCCAGCAACTCGCTGCGCAGATCGCCAACGACATCGTGGCCGGCACGTACCCGGAGGGCACGGCCGTTCCGTCGGCGAGTGAATACGCGATTTTCTACCAGATGAATCCGGCGACGGCGGGCAAGGCCGTGAACGTGCTCGTCGAGCAGGGTGTGTTGTTCAAGAAGCGGGGGGTCGGCATGTTCGTGTCCGAAGGTGCCCGCGAGCTGCTCAGCGCCCAGCGGCACGCGGCGTTCCGCGCGCTGTTCGTCGAGCCCCTCGTCCGCGAGGCGCACGTGCTCGGCATCGAGACCGAAGAGCTCGCCCGGATGATCGCTGCCGAGACCGAATCCCAGTCCCAGAACCAGGATCCGTCCCAGTCCCAGACCCCCCATCGAAACCCGACGATCGAGAAAGAAGCTCTCTCATGACCGCAGCCATCGACATCCGCGCCGTGACCCGCACCTACGGCCACGCCACGGCTCTCGACGACGTCAGTTTCCGAGTGCCGGAAGGCTCGATATGCGGGCTCTTCGGTAGCAACGGCGCAGGGAAGACCACCGTGATGTCGATCATCGCCGGCCACGACCGGCCGTCTTCCGGTGAGGCCCTTGTGCTCGGCGACACTCCGTTCGAGCACGAGCCCACCGTCTCGCGGATCAGCTTCATCCGCGACAACCAGCGCTACCCCGACAACTACCAGCTCAAGCACGTGCTGCGGATCGCCCCCGAATTCGCACCCGACTGGAGCGCCGAGGTCGCCGCTGAGCTCGTCGAGGGCTTCCGGATCCCGGCGAAGACGCCGATCAAGAAGTTCTCCCGTGGCCAGATGTCTGCCGTCGCGATCGTGCTCGGCCTCGCCTCCCGGGCCCCCGTCACCCTCTTCGACGAGCCGTACCTCGGTCTGGATGTCGGAGCGCGCACCGTCTTCTACGACGTGCTCCTGCGGGACTACGGCCGGCATCCGCGCACGATCCTGCTCTCGACGCACCTCATCGACGAGTCGGAGTCGCTCTTCGACCGGGTCGTCATTCTCAACGCGGGTCGGGTGGCCGTCGATTGCGACCGTGACGAGGCCCGCGAACTCGCGGTCGTGATCAGCGGCGCAGCGGATGCCGTCGGCCGGCTGTGCATCGGCCGCACGGTCCTGCAGACGCGCGCCATCGGCACTCTCAGTTCGGTGACCGTTACCGGCGACGCCGACGAGGCCCTCCTCGCCGACGCCCGGCGAGCGGGAGTGCAGGTCGCGCCGGCCTCGCTGCAGCAGCTCGTCGCGGCATACGGCGCGCCCGCCGGAAACGCGGAGGAGCAGACCGCCCCCCAGCCCACCCGCACCACCCAGCAGAAGGAAGCGGCAGCAGCATGAACGCCATCACATCGGTCGTCAAACTGCACCTGAACCGGCGCGTGGTCGCCCTCCTGGTGCCGCTCTTCATCGTCGCGGTCGTCGTGGTGATTTCGATCCTGATCTCGCTGCTCTTCTTGCGGGGTGGCAGCCAGCCCGGCTCCGCAGTGTGGATCAACGCCTCGCGGAGCAACACCGGCATGCTGTTCTCGCTCGCCGGGTTTCTGGTCAGCATGGGCGTCGCCTTTGCCGCGACCACGTTCCCGTTCGCACTGGCGCTCGGGGCCACCCGGCGGGCGTTCACCCTGGGGACCCTGGCCTGGAACATCCTGCAGGCCGTCTATCTCACCGTGGTGTTCGCCGTGCTTACGCTTCTCGAACTCGCCACCGGGCACTGGTTCTTCGGCTTCTACATCTTCGACATCAACATCCTCGGGGCCGGCGACCTCACGAAACTGATCCCGATCGTCTTCCTCTCGGTGCTCGCCCTGCTGAGCGTCGGAGGGGCCTTCGGCGCATCCTGGGTGCGGTTCGGGGCGCGCGGCCCGCAGGTGATCGCGGCCGTCGCTGCCATCCTGATCATCGTCGGCCTGATCGTCGTGATCCCGTCGGCATCCGTGCTGATCGCGAACTTCGCGCTCTGGTGGCTCGCCGTCGCCGGCGTCGTGCTGGTCGTGATCGCGATGGCGGGCATCTGGTTGCCGCTCCGCACCGCGACCGTGCGTTAGTTCGCCGTGATCTCGCACTGAGTCGTTATGTGTCGCACCGAGACTCCCCGCATCGCACGCAGTTGATAGCGTGCAGGTCAAGCACTACTTGGCAGGCAGGGGCACCTCCGGCCATCCACCGGAGAGATTCTGATGACGACTTCCCGCTTTGACGACATCACCCGCGAGCAACTGAGCCGGCCCGACAGCCGGAAGTGGAGCCTGCACGCCGGCACCATCGGCGCCTGGGTCGCAGAGATGGACTTCGGAACGGCCCCCGTGGTCACCGAGGCGCTGCACCGCGCGATCGATGACGGCGACCTCGGGTACCTGGCCCCCGCGACCACGCGGCGGATGGCCGAGGCCGCCTCGGAGTGGCTCCGCACGGATTGCGGCTGGGAGATCGCCCCGGAGAACATCCACCCGGTCTCCGACGTGATGGCCGCCCTCGAGGTCGCGATCACCAAGTACTCCCCGGCCGGGAGCGGCGTCATCATCCCGACGCCCGCCTACATGCCGTTCCTCTCCTTCATCCCGACACTCGGCCGAGAGGTCTTCGAGGTGCCCGGCATCGACTCGGACGGGCGCTGGACGCACGACCTCGCCGGGATCGAGGCGGCCTTCCACGCCGGCGCGCGCACCCTCATCCTCTGCAATCCGCACAACCCGACCGGGACGGCGATCTCCCGCGAGGAACTCGAGGCCATCGCGCAGATCGTCGACCGACACAACGGCCGGGTCTTCGCCGACGAGATCCACTCGCCGCTCCGCTACGGGTCCACGCCGCACGTGGCGTACGCCTCCCTCTCGACCGTGACCGCGCGGCACACGATCACTGCGACCTCAGCGTCGAAGGCCTGGAACATCCCCGGGCTCAAAGCCGCGCAGCTCATCACGTCCAACCCAGCCGACGAGGAGCTCTACCAGATCTTCGGTTTCGCGGTGCTGCACGGGGCGTCGACGCCCGGGGTCATCGCGGCCACTGCGGCCTACCGGCACGGTCGGGAGTGGCTCACCGAGGTCACCGATTACCTCGACGGCAACCGACGCGAGCTCGGGCGGCTCCTGGCGGAGCACCTGCCCGAGGTCGGCTATCGCATCCCTGAGGCGACGTACATCGCCTGGCTCGACTGTCGGCGGCTCGGTATCGAGGGGTCGCTCGCCGACTTCTTCCGCACAGAGGCGGGTGTTGCGGTGACCGACGGAGCGCAGTGCGGGAAGGGATATGACGGGTACGTCCGGCTGATCTTCGCCATGCCCCGGCCGATCCTCGAGCAGGCCGTGTTGCAGATGCGGGATGCCGTCCTGCGGCATACCGCGCAGCGCCAGAACGTGCACAGCAACAACGTACGGACAGGAACACCGTGACCCACCAGGCCGACATCGAACCCACCCTCGAGGACACCGCGCCAGGGCACAGCGTCACAGGGAACACCGCCACGGGGCACACCGTCGCCGCGCCGGAGTACGACTGGGACGGCTACGCCTTCGACACCCGCCAGGTGCACGCCGGCGAGACCGAAGACCGCTCCAACGGGGCCAGGATCCAGCCGATCGCGATGACGGCCGGCTACCGTTTCGACTCCTACGACGATGCCGCCGGACGCTTCTCCGGTGAGGGAGACGGCCTGATCTACTCCCGGCAGCGCAACCCCTCGGGAACCGTCGCCGAGAAACGGATCGCCTCCCTCGAGGGCGGCACCGAGGCCATCGTCGTCTCCTCCGGCCAGGCCGCGATCACCGCCGCGCTGCTCGCGCTCGCCGGCTCCGGCGAACGGATCGTCTCGACCGCGAGCATCTACAGCGGCACCCGGGTGCTGTTCGGCCGCAGTTTCAAACGCTTCGGCGTCAGCGTCGACTACGTCTGGAACGAAGCCGACGACGATGAGTGGGACCGCCAGATCACCCCGGACACCAAGGCGATCTTCACCGAGACCATCCCGAACCCCAAGAACGACATCGTCGACATCGCCCGGGTCGCGCGGGTCGCCCGCCGGCACGGGATCCCGCTCGTCGTCGACAACACGATCGCCTCGCCCTTCCTGATCCGGCCATTCGAGCACGGCGCCGACATCGTCGTGCACTCCTCGACGAAGTTCCTGAGCGGCCACGGCGCCGCCCTGTCCGGCACCATCGTCGACGGCGGCCGCTTCGACTGGGCCGCCTCCACGCGCTCCTACCCACTGCTCACCGACCCGGTGCGCCCGGGCCGGCCTTCGATCTTCGACCAGTACGGCCCCACCGCGTATGCACGGATGACCCGCGAGGCCGTCGTGAACGACATCGGTCCCGCACTCTCCCCGTTCAACTCCTTCCTGCTGCACCAGGGCATCGAGACCCTGTCCCTCCGCATGGAACGACACCTCTCGAATTCGCTCGCGATCGCGGAATGGCTCGAGGGACATCCGCGCGTCGACAGCGTCGACTACGCCGGCCTGCCCGGGAGCCCGTACTACGAGCTCGCCGATCGGCTCTACGGCGGCCGCAGCGGCTCGGTGTTCTCGGTCACCGTGCGCGGCGGCACCGCCGGCGCCCGCCGGTTCCTCGACGGGCTCCGGGTGATCAGCCGGATGACCAACATCGGCGACGTGCGCTCGATGGCGCTGCACCCCGCGACGACGACCCACTCCTCGTTCACCCCAGAGCTCCGCGAGCGCCTCGGCATCGCGCCCGGCCTGATCCGGCTGTCCATCGGCATCGAGGACCCGACCGACCTGATCGCCGACCTCGACCGGGCCCTCTCCGCGCTCTAACGGCACGTGACTAGGCTCGGAGCATGACCGAGACAATTCGCTGGGGAATCCTGGCCACAGGCGGCATCGCCCACGCATTCACGAGTGACCTCATCCTGGCCGGGCACACCGTCCAGGCCGTCGGCTCCCGGTCCCAGGCCGGGGCGGATGCCTTTGCGACCGAGTTCGGGATCCCCACGGCCCACGGAAGCTACGAGGCCCTCGCCGCGGACCCCGAGGTCGACATCGTCTACGTGTCGACCCCGCATCCGTTTCACGCCGCCAACGCGACGCTCGCCCTGAACAACGGCAAGCACGTGCTGATCGAGAAGCCGATCACCCTCAACGCGCGCGAGGCGAGGGAGATCACCGAACTCGCCGCGGAGAAGGGCCTGCTCGTGCTCGAGGGGATGTGGACCCGGTTCCTGCCGCACATGCGGCGAATCAGGGAGATCATCGCAGCGGGCACCCTCGGCGACGTGCACACCCTGATCGCCGACCACACCCAGGATCTCCCCGACGACCCCGGGCACCGGCTCAACTCGATGCAACTCGGCGGCGGTGCGCTCCTCGACCTCGGCGTGTACCCGATCACCTTCGCCTCCGAGCTCTTCGGCACGCCGGAGACCATCCTCGCCGCGGCGACCTTCAAGGCGACGGGAGCGGACGCCCAGGTAGCGACGACCTTCCGCTACCCCGGCGGCCAGATCGCCGTCACGCTCTCGGCGAGCGACACGGCCGGGACGAACACGGCCGTGATCCTGGGCACGCTCGGCCGGATCGAGATCGACGCGGTCTGGTACTCGCCGACGAGTTTCCGGGTGCTGAACAGCAGCGGCGAGGTGCTCGAATCGTACGTGTCTGCCGTGAACGGCCGCGGGATGCAATTCCAGGCGGTCGAAGCCGAGCGGGTCATCCGCGCCGGCCTCACCGAGAGCGACCTGCTCCCGGTCGCGGAGATGGTGAGCATCATGGAGACCCTCGACACAGTCCGGGAACGGATCGGACTGCGCTACCCGGGTGAATAGGCCGCTGACCAGCCGACGCTAGTGCTTCAGGCACGGTAGCCTGACCTCACAGGCAACCGCGACCCGGGGATGACCCCCGGCCGGACGGTACGGCAATCGAGAGCTCGGATCCAATGGAATTGCTGGTGCGGGAGGATCGCAGGCGAGGTGCAGCCACGCCACGGTCGGATGCCTGGCTCGTTTGGTCACTCATCGTGCTGGTGGCGGCGTCGGCGGTCCAGACCCTCGTCGCGGGTGTCGCAGGCGTTCGGACCCCGGTCGGCGACATCGTGGGGGTGCTGTCCTTCTCCGCGCCCATCGTTCTCTGCTGGATATCGGTCCATCGCGCCGCGGCGCGCCGGACCGAGTTGGTCCTCACTGCCCTAGCCCTGAGCGCCTATTCCCTGTCGGGCATTCTCTTCTCCCTAGTCTACCTGGTCTTCGCGGGCATTGCCTCCGACTCGCTGGCGATCCTTGCGACCGCGCTCTTCTTCTCGTTCTACCCGCTGGTGCTCGCGGCCCTCGCCGTCCTGGTCTACCGGCAGAAGGGGCGGCTGTCCTGGGGTGTGACTCTCGACAGCACCGTCGGCGCCCTCGGCGCGGCCTCCCTCGTCGTCGTCCTCCTCGGCCCGAGCATCGACAGGGCATTCGGGAGGCCGTTCTCGCTCGACTCGTTCGTCGCCGCCGTGAATCCCCTCCTGGACATCCTTGTTCTCGCCGCCCTCGCCGGTGTTGCCGCCTCACGGTCGATCAGTGCCGGGCGCAACTTGCTCATGCTGGTCGCGGGGCTGCTGCTCTTCGCCGCCGCCGACATCGGCTTCTCCCTCACCGGGATGACCATCGAGGGCAGTTACTCGACGGCGTCGCCTTTCGACCTCGGCTGGATCGCGGGCCTCGCACTGATGGCCCTGTGGGCGCACCGCTCGGCCAGGCCCGTGCCGCCGGCGCCGGCCGTCCGCGACACGGCCGTGATGCGCTGGGCGCTCTCCCTCCCTGTCCTGGCTACGACCGCGGGACTCGTCGTCCTCCTGATCGCGAGCGAGATCGAGGTCTCCCCGCTCGCCATCTCCCTCGCGGCAGGGGCCGTGGTCCTCTCCGCAGCCCGCACGACGCTCGCGTTCCGTGAACTGCGGCGGATGGGCGACATGCGCAGGCAGGCCAGGACGGACGACCTCACCGGGCTGCCCAACCGGCGCGCCCTCTACTCCGAGGTGCCGTTGAGCCTCACCTCCGGTGCCAACCGGGCCCTGCTGCTCCTCGACCTGGACCGCTTCAAAGAGGTCAACGACAGCCTCGGGCACGATGTCGGGGACGAACTGCTTGTGCAGGTCGGGACTCGCCTCACGAGCCATGTCCGGGGGACCGACCTCGTCGCCCGGCTCGGCGGCGATGAATTCGCGATCCTGCTCGCCGACGCCGGGGAGGCGGAGGCCGTGATCGTGGCGGGGACGCTCAGGGAAGCCCTCGCCCGGCCGTACCTGCTCGAAGGAATCACCCTGCAGACCACGGTCAGCATCGGCATCGCCCTCTATCCCGGCCAGGCCCTCGACCTGACCGGCCTCCTCCGCAAAGCCGACATGGCCATGTACAAGGCGAAGGCAAGCCGCAGCGGTCACCGGGTCTACGACACGAGCGACGACAGCCACGGCGCCGCCCGGCTTCGCACCCTCCAGGAGCTGCGCGTGGCCCTGGCCGAGCGGCAGCTGGAGCTCTACTACCAGCCCAAAGTCGACCTCGCGACCGGGGCCGTGCGCGGTGTCGAGTCGCTCGTGCGCTGGAACCACCCGGTGCGCGGACTCGTCCAGCCCGGTGACTTCCTGAGCATCGTCGAAGAGGCCGGTCTGATGAACGCGATGACCGAACAGGTGCTCGACATGGCCCTCGACCAGGCCGCCGTCTGGCATTCCCGCGGTGCCGACCTGACCGTCGCCGTCAACCTGACGGCGAGCGCGCTCGTCGACGCGGAACTGCCGGAGCGGACCGCGGCGATGCTCGCGGACCGCGGCCTGCCGGCATCCGCCCTCATCCTCGAGATCACCGAGGAATTCCTGCTCGAGGACCGCGCCCGGACCACCGCGATCCTGACCCGGCTGCGGGCGGGGGGCATCCGCATCGCCATCGACGACTTCGGGACGGGATACAGCTCGCTCGCGTACCTGCGCGACCTGCCGGTCGACGAACTCAAGCTCGACCGGTCGATCGTGTCGCCGATGAAGGACGACCCGCGCGCGGCCGCCCTCGTCTCCTCGACGATCGAACTGGCGCACAGCCTCGGGCTCACGATGGTGGCCGAGGGTGTCGAGGACGCCGAGGTCTACGCCGACCTGGCCCGGTACGGCTGCGACGAGGCCCAGGGCTTCCACATGTCCCGGCCGATGCCAGCCGGCGAACTCGACAGGTGGCTCGCAGAACGTCGACTCGCCCTCACGGCGTCACCGTGACGGCCGTCGTGACGCCGCGCCGCCAGGGCCTGGACCGCTGGATGCTCTGGGCGCTCTGGCTGATCATCGCGGCGCACGTGGCGAGCCTCGTGCTGCGGGCACCGGCGGACTACGTCTCCTCCGCGTTCATCCTGCTCGGGGTGCTCGCCGCCGCCGCGCCCCTCATCGTCTGCTGGGTGGCGGTCGCGCGCACCCGGTCGAATCGACTGCAGGCCAGGCTCGCCGCCTCGGCCGTGACCGTGTTCGTGATTGGCAATGGCTTCTTCGCGGCCGCCGACCTGCCGGCCGGGGACTGGGTGCCGGTGCTGGCCGCCCTCGCCCAGCTCTGCTACCTCGCCTTCTACCCGCTGATGCTCGCCGCCCTGTTCACCGTCGTGCGGCACCAGTTGCGGAGCCTTTCCCTCGCGATCGCGCTGGACTGCGTCGTCGGCGGTCTCGGCGCCGCCGCTGTCGTGTCCGCCGTGCTCGGGCCCGTGCTCGCGGTCGGCGCCCAGGGGCCGCCGTCCATTTCCACCTTTGTGGGCATCGCGAGTCCCGTGCTCGACCTCGTCATCGTCGCAGCGGTCGTCGCGATCGCGGCGTCACCGATCCTGATGGCAGGCCAGAGCTGGATCCTGCTCGTGGGCGGGCTGCTCTCGTTCGCCGCGGGGGACATCCTCTTCGCGTTGGGCAAGCTCAACGGCACCTACGTGGTCGGCCACTGGCTCGACGCCGGCTGGTCGATCGGACTCGCGCTCGTCGCGACGTGGCTGCGCACGGCAGCGACCCCGGACACGGACGACGAGGGCACGGGCGACGGAGGCACGGCCGAACGCGGCACGGATGCAGCAGACCGGCCGGGCGCCTCGGCGAGCGGATCCGGCGTGCTCGCGGTCCCTGTCGTCGCGACGATCGCAGGTCTCGCCGTCCTCCTGGTTTCGAGCAGGCACGGAGAGTCACAGGTGACGGTGGGGCTCGCCGCCGCCACCCTCGTCGTCTCGTCAGCCCGCACGGTCATCGCATTCCGGGAACTCGGCCGGATGGGCGATCTCGCCAGGCTGGCCCGCAGCGACGACCTCACCGGGCTCCCGAACCGGCGGGCCCTCTACGCCGAAGTGCCCGCCCGGCTGGCCCTCGGCGGGCGCAATGCCCTGCTCCTGCTCGACCTGGACCGGTTCAAGGAGGTCAACGACAGTCTCGGGCACGACGTCGGGGACGTGCTCCTCGTACAGGTTGGCCTGCGGATCGGCGCCCAGCTCGGCGCGGACGACCTCCTCGTGCGGCTCGGCGGCGACGAATTCGCGATCTTCCTCCGCGACTCCGGCCGGGAAGAGGCCGAAGTCGTCGCGATGAAGGTGCAATCCGCCCTCGCGGCACCGCACACGCTCGAAGGCATCTCGCTGCAGTCGAGCGCGAGCATCGGGATCGCGCTGAGCCCCGAGCACGGCGAGAGCCTCGGCATCCTGATGCGCAAGGCCGACATGGCGATGTACCGGGCCAAGGTGCGGCGCGGCGGACATCGCGTGTACCACCCGGTCGACGACAGCCATGGCGACACCCGGCTGCGCACCCTCGAGGAATTGCGCGCGGCGCTTGTGACCAACCAGCTGGTGCTGCACTACCAGCCGAAGGTCGAACTCTCCGGCGGGGAGGTGCGCGGGGTTGAGGCCCTCGTGCGCTGGAACCATCCGAAACGCGGCCTGCTCTACCCGAGCGAATTCCTCGAACTCGTCGAGGACGCCGGCCTGATGCAGACGCTGACGGAGCGGGTCCTCGAACTCGCATTCGACCAGGCCGCGGTGTGGCACCGTCGCGGCGAGAGGCTCACGATCGCGGTCAACCTCGCGGCGAGTTCGCTCCTCGACTCCGGCCTGCCTGAACGGGTCGGCGTCATGCTCACCGCGCGGGACCTCCCGGCGACTGCCCTCATGTTCGAGATCACCGAGGCGTTCCTACTCGACGATCGCGGCCGGGCGAGCGACATCCTCGGGAGACTGCGTGCCCGCGGCATCCGCATCGCCGTCGACGACTTCGGCGTGGGTTACAGCTCGCTCGCCTACCTCCGCGAACTCCCGATCGACGAGCTCAAGCTCGACCGCTCGTTCGTGGCGCCGCTGAACGGTGACAAGCGCGCCGCCGCAGTGGTGTCGTCGAGCATCCACCTCGCCCACAGCCTGGGGCTGCGGATGGTGGCCGAGGGGGTCGAGGACGCCGAGGCGTACGCGCAGCTCGCGCGGTTCGGTTGCGACCAGGCCCAGGGCTACCACGTGTCTCCGCCGGTGCCCGCCGCCGTTCTCGACGAGTGGCTGGCCGCGCGCCTCACAGCGGACGCAGGTACAGTACAGGCGTGAACGATCAGGACAGCACCGCGCCGCAGGGTCCAGGAGCCCAGGACGCCGCCCCGCATCGCCCCGGAGTGAGCGGCCCCGGAGCGGCCGGGATCGCCGGGTTCCTCGCCCGGCACCGCACCGCTTCCTGGGCCTTGTCCTGGGCCGTTGCCTTCGCCCTGCTCGGCAGCGGCGCCGTCGTCGCCGGCGCGTCCACGCGCGCCTCCGCGCCGGTCTCCCTCCCGGTCACGGACTCCGCGACCCCGACGCCCACCCCGACCCCGACGCCCACGCCGATCCCCGTGCGCCCGGTTCCCGGAGCGATCGTCCCCGCGAGCCACCTGCGCACGTGTTCCGTCGCCGCACTGTCCACCGACTCCCGCCTCGGCAGCTTCCAGTCCCAGGTCGTGAACGCGACGACGGGCGAGGTCCTCTTCGACCGGGGCGGCAGCACGCCCTCGCGCACCGCGAGCGTGCTCAAGGTCCTCACCTCCGCCGCGGCGCTGAGCGTTCTCGGCTCCGACTACCGGGCGACGACGACGGTCGTGAAGGGCGCGGAACCCGGTTCACTCGTGCTCGTCGGCGGCGGGGACCTGACCCTTTCCCGGCTGCCCAGCGGGGCGGAGTCGACCTATACCGGAGCGGCACACCTCGACACCCTCGCCGTGCAGGCCGTCGCGGCGTGGCAAGCCGACCCCGCGACCGCGAACGTCCCGATCACCTCCCTCGTGCTCGACTCCTCCCTGTTCGGAGACCCGGCGTGGGACCCCAGCTGGAACCGCAAGGAACTCACCGACGGGTACATGCCCGAGATCACCGCCCTGCAGGTCGACGGCGACAGAGACAACCCGAAGCAGAGCACCTCCGCCCGCAGCAGCGACCCGATCGGGCGCGCCGGGCAGGCATTCGCCGACCTTCTCGGCAGCAGCGTCACGGTCACCCGTGGCACGGCGCCGGCCGGGGCAACCCAGCTCGCATCGGTCCAGTCGCAGCCGGTGTCGACACTGATCAAGCAGGCGCTCATCGTCTCGGACAACACCATCGCCGAGATGCTCGCGCGGCTCGTCGCGGTCAAGTCCGGCGCGGGCAACACCTTCTCGGCACTCAAGAAATCGACGGTCGCCGGGCTGCAGACGTATGGAATCGACACGACCGGCATCGTCATCGCCGACGGCTCCGGCCTGAGCGACAACAATGCCGTTCCACCGTCGTACCTGACCAAGCTGTTCATCAAGATCAACGCACGCGAGGGCGATCTCGGGGTCATCTTCGACGGACTGCCCGTCGCCGGCGGCAAGACCGGTTCCCTCTCTTACAGCGACCGGTTCACCGGCAAGAACGCGGACGCCGACGGTTCCGTGTTCGCGAAGACCGGCTGGATCGACACCGGGTACACCCTCGCCGGCATCATCCACGCCGCGGACGGGACTCCGCTCACCTTCGTCGTTTACGCGCTCGGTGATGTGGGTGATAATGCGAAGCAGGCGATCGACACCATCACGGCGGCGTTCTATCGCTGCGGAAACAACCTCTCTAATACCTAGCGTCTCACGCAGGCGCAGAACCCAGAACGGAGCACCGTGGCCAGGGCCTTGTTCATCATCGACGTGCAGAACGACTTCACGGAGGGCGGCGCCCTGGGGGTTGACGGCGGGGCAGCCGTGGCCGCGGGCATCAGCAGACTGCTGGCGGAGCATCCGCTGCACTACGACTATGTCTTCGCCTCGCGCGACTGGCACAACGCGGCGGGCGACAACGGTGGCCACTTCGCCGCGGCGGGCGCAGAGCCCGACTACACCGGCACCTGGCCGGTTCACTGCGTCGCGGACACTCCCGGCGCCGACTACCACCGGGATCTCGCGCTACCGGCCGGGACCGTGCATATCCGCAAGGGACAGGGCGAACCGGGGTACTCGATCTTCGCCGGCGTCGACGAGTCGGGCGCGCGCACGGCAGAGGTGCTGATCGAGCACGCGGTGACGGATGTCGACATCGTCGGAATCGCGACCGATCACTGTGTGCGGGCCTCGGGTCTCGATGCGCTCGAGCACGGCCAGCGGGTGCGCGTGCTCACCGACCTCATGGCCGGCGTCGACCCGGACGCGAGTGCTGCAGCCCTCGCCGAGCTGGCGTACGCCGGCGCCACCCTGACCACCGCAGCGGACCTCGCGACCGCCTAGCACCTGTTCCGCCACCCTCGTGGCCCGGCAACTGTTGCCGATGGGGACACCTGTTGCCCGCCCACCGGGAACTGTTGTCCATATCGGCCACAGTTTTGGCCGCGGGTGCATCCGGATGCGGGGTACCACCCGAAGTGGGGGTGGGAGGCAATGCTG
This sequence comes from Cryobacterium sp. MDB2-A-1, assembly GCF_004402675.1. Classification (NCBI taxonomy): domain Bacteria; kingdom Bacillati; phylum Actinomycetota; class Actinomycetes; order Micrococcales; family Microbacteriaceae; genus Cryobacterium; species Cryobacterium sp. MDB2-A-1. The sequence goes on from NZ_SOFK01000029.1 coordinate 29,698, forward strand.
CCTCCCACCACCACGACAAGCAGGAGGTAACCATGCGCAAAATTCTAGCCGTAGGCGCCGCAGCCGGTGTACTCGTAGCTCTCGCAGGATTCGGGCCGGCGTACGCCGGGGACGGGGGGCACGGTCACGGTTCCGGTGACAACGGGCCCGCCGAATTGACCGTGTTCCACGGTATCCCCGGGGTCACCGTCGACGTCTATGTCGACGGAGCCCTCACGCTCGACAACTTCACGCCGGGCTCCTTCTCGGACACCCTGTCCCTGGACCCCGGCACCTACTCGGTCGCGATCACCGCTGCCGCCGCAGCGGATGCGAGCAACCCGGTGATCGGCCCTGTCGACCTCACCCTCGAGAGCGGCGACAACTACACCGCCGTGGCTCACCTCACCGAGGCAGGGACGCCGACGGCCACCCTGTTCACGAACAACCCCGACCCGGTTGGCAAGGGTGAAGGCCGGCTCACGGTCCGTCACGTTGCGGCAGCGCCGTCCGTCGACGTGCTCGCGAACGGTGCCGCGGCCATCACCGACCTCACCAACCCCGACGAGGTCGAACTCACCCTCCCCACGGGGACGATCTCGGCGGCCGTCGCCGCGACGGGCACCACCGACCCGCTCCTCGGGCCGGCCGATGTCTCGATTGCGAAGCGCACGAACACCATCGTGTACGCCTACGGCAGCCTCGCCGACGGAACCCTGGCGCTCGCCGTGCAGACGGTTCCACTCGAGAAGGGCCACAGGCACTGACCGCCGGCACTGACCTCCGGCACTGACCGCCGGCACTGAAAAGTCAGCGGCCGGCTCGAGCGGACCGGCCTGCGCAGACACCCACTGCGCAGGCCGGTCTCCGTCCGTCCGAAGCCGGGCGCTCATTCTCCTCGAGGAATTCTTTCCTGCCGCTGCATCCGAAATGGCATCTGAACAGGAAGTAAGGGTAAGAAGCAGCTCACCCCCACCGTAGGAGGACATGATGCACGCGACACACAGCACAGAATTCAAAGCTTCACTCACCGCCTCTCTCACGGCCGCTTCGATCGGAGCGCTCGTCATTTTCGGTGGTCTCGCCCCCGCCAGCGCCGCCACGGATGATGCGAAACTGTCGGTATTTCACGGCGTCCCCGGACTCACCGTCGATGTCTACATCAACAACAAACTGACGATTGACAACTTCAAACCGGGTGACATGGCCGGTCCCCTCGACCTCCCCGCCGGCACCTATTCGGTCGCCATCACGCCCTCCGACGCAGCAGATGCGAGCAAACCCGCGATCGGCCCGGTCGACCTCAAGCTCGAGGCGGGTATGAACTACACTGCAGTCGCGCACCTCGGAGCAGACGCGAAGCCCACGGCGACCCTGTTCACCAACGACACGTCCATGATTGCCGCCGGCTCTGGCCGCCTCGTCGTGCGGCACGTCGCCGCGGCGCCCGCTGTCGACGTCCTGGCGAATGGCGCGGTCGCGATCTCGAACCTTTCCAATCCGAAGGAGTCGGTCCTGACGATTCCCGCGGGCACGATCTCGGCCGTCGTTGCGGCCACCGGCACCACGGCACCCGTGATCGGCCCGGCCGATGTGAAGGTGGCCGAGGGAGTCGACACGATCGTCTACGCCTGGGGCAGCCTCGCCGATAAGAGCCTCGCTGTCGCCGTGCAGACGGTCGCGGGCATGAACTCCGACCCCAACGGCATTCCCGCCGGTGAGGCCGGTCTCGTCGCGACCAACCGGCCGGCGGACACGACCCCGTTCTGGCTCGCCGGCATCGCCGTGCTGCTGCTCGGCCTCGGGTCGGCCAGCTTCCTCGGACTCCGCCGAGTGCGTCGCTGAGCGCGCGAACGAGGACTGAGGGAGAACGATGAGAGCCACGGCGGGCAAAATCGGGATGCTTGCTGTGGCCCTTGTCCTGCTCTCCGCAGCTGCCCTGATGCTGATGCTGATGCTGAGCGGATGCGGGAGCACGTCCGTCGCGGGGAGCCTTGCCGGTGCGCCGATGCAGCTCCCCGCGACGGGCGCTTCTGCGCTTCCAGAATCGTCTGCACTCCCCGAACCGTCCGCAGCCGCGCCGATACCTCCCGCTCCGACGGCGACTCCGCTCCCTCCGGCGGTGCCACTCGTCACCGGGGTGAGCGCCGACATCCGCTCGGTGCAGGGCGTGGCACTGGTCGCACCGGTGCGGATCAGGATCGAGGCGCTCGGGATCGATATGGGTATCGAAGCCGTCGGACTCGGCGACACCGGCGGCATGGGCCTGCCGAAGAATCCGGCGATCGCCGCCTGGTACCAGTTCGGTCCGGCCCCGGCCAGTTCGTCCGGCGCGACCGTGATCGCCGCGCACGTCGACTCCCTCGAATACGACATCGGTCCGTTCTCCCGGCTCGCGACGGCGCCGGCCGGCACGGACATCGTGCTCTTTCTGGCGGATGGCGGTGAACGGCGCTACCGCGTCGAGTCCGTGGCCCTCACCCTGAAGCCCGATGTACCCTGGCCGGCGGTCTTCGACCGGACCGGGCCCGCCCGCCTCACCCTCGTCACCTGCGGTGGCGAATTCGACTACACGGCACGTCGGTACCTCTCGAACGTGATCGTTTCCGCGATGCCGGTTCCCTGATGAGCGGGATTGGCTATGCTGTCGCCGACGACGTCCGGCGCGACGCTCCCCGCAGGGACCGACGATGACCGGCAATCACATCACCCTGACAGTTGGGAGGCGACGAGACCCCGTGACCGTACCCATCGATGACGTCGACCACGTGCGACTTGCCGCCGCGTTCCAAGCGGGGGATGAACGTGCCCTTGCCGAGGCCTACGCACGGTGGTCGTCGCTCGTCTACACGATCGCGGTGCGGTCGCTCGGAGATCCCGGCGAAGCGGAGGACGTGACGCAGACGGTCTTCATCGCGGCCTGGCGCGGACGGGACAACTACAATCCCGAGCGGGCGCGGCTCCCCGCCTGGATCGTTGGGATCACCCGACACACCGTCGCGGACACCCATGAGGCACGATCAAGGCGCCGCCGGATCGAGCAGGCCGTTGCGGGCGAACTGCGGACGACCTCCGTCGACGACTCGGTTGACGTCGCCGACCGGGTGATGTTCGCCGAAGAGTTGCAGCGGCTCCCGCCCGTCCCGCAACGTGTCATGCAACTCGCGTTCTATGCTGACCTCACGCACGCGCAGATCGCCGCGATGCTCGATTTGCCGCTGGGAACGGTCAAGAGCCACATCCGCCGAAGCCTTGGCCGCCTGCGAGCCCGATTGGAGGCCGAAGATGACACATATTGACCGCGACGACCTCGCACTCATCGCCCTCGCGGAATTCGACCTCACCGAGGCGGAACGCGTGCACCTCTCGGTGTGCCCGCAGTGCGCGCTCGAGTTGATCTCCCTGCAGCACACCGCCTCGGTCGGCAGGTCCGCCCGGCACATCAGCCTGACCGAGCCCGCGGGCTCCGTATGGGCGGGCATCCACTCAACTCTCAGCCTCAGCGGCGCTGTCGGTGCACAACCGAGGCTCCGTGACTTCGTGCGCCCTGCGGATGCAGAGGCTGCCGGTGTCGTCTATGACGTGTACGACGCCTCCGACAACTCCGAGGGGTGCGACGTTTCCGAGCGGTATGACGTGTCCGATGGGTACGACGGGTACAAGGTCTCCGACGCGTCCGCCGCGTCCGATGCCTCCGAGGTCTCGGACCTTTTTCCGGGCAGTCGGGAGGCATCCGCGGGGGATCCCGCAATTAAGGTGCCTGCCCGGCCGGTCGCGGCCCTGCCGGTGCCCGTGGCAGAGTTGCCCGTTTCGCCGTCGCCGCCCCCCGCTGCGCAGCCGGCGACCCCCCGCGCTTCCGACTCGCCTGCCCGGCTGCGGCCTCGCCGACGTGTGAGGTCCACGACCCGAACCTGGGTGCGGGTCCTCATCGCCGCGGCGGCGAGCCTGGCGCTGCTCCTCGCCGGGTTCGGCGCCGCCCGCTGGGCCGACGCACTCCGCCCGCCCGCGACGGCGCCCATCACCTTCGAGGCCCAGCTCACGCCCTTCCCCGGCTGGAAGGCGAGCGGCAGTGCGGCGGTCGAGGTGACTCCCGGCGGTCATCGCGAGGTCGTCGTCGACCTCACCGGTCTCGCCGTCGCAACCGCGGCGGCCCCCCTCCGCGAAGTCTGGCTGATCAAGGCGGATGCGTCCGGCCTGATCAGCATCGGCCTGCTCGACGGGAACATCGGCCACTTCGATATCCCGGACGGCGTCGACCTCGCCCAGTACCCGCTCGTCGACGTTTCGGCGGAACCCGACAACGGAAACCCGGCTCACTCAGGAAATTCGATCGTGCGCGGAGAGCTGCACGCTATGTGAGCGCGGCCGCCCGCGGATAGGCTGGATGACGCAGAGCAGCAGACACTCGCGACAGGGAGACACTATGACGAACGTCACCGAAGCCGAACTTCTCCGGATGGTTCCGAAGGAACTCTTCATCAACGGGGAGTGGGTGCCCGCGCGTGACGGGGCGACGCTCGACGTCGTCGACCCGGCCACCGGGCTCGTCATCGCCTCGATCGCCGACGCCGGGGTCGCCGACGGCGCAGCAGCCCTCGACGCCGCCGTCGACGCCCAGGACAGCTGGGCGGCGACCCCACCCCGGGTACGCGGTGAGATCCTTCGGCGCGCCTTCGACCTGATGCAGGAGCGCAAGCAGGAGTTCGCGCTCCTGATGACGATCGAGATGGGCAAGCCGCTCGCCGAGGCCTACGGCGAGGTCGCGTACGGCGGCGAATTCCTGCGCTGGTTCAGCGAAGAGGCCGTGCGCATCAGCGGCCGGTACGGCACCAACCCCGAGGGCACCGGACGGATGCTGGTGTCCCAGCACCCGGTCGGCCCCTGCTTCCTGATCACGCCCTGGAACTTCCCGCTCGCCATGGCCACCCGCAAGATCGCCCCCGCGCTCGCCGCCGGCTGCACCGTCGTTGTGAAGCCGGCGTCGCTGACCCCGCTCACGACCCTGTACTTCGCCAAGCTCCTCGCCGAGGTCGGGCTCCCCGCCGGTGTGCTCAACGTCATCACGACCTCGCGTTCCGGCGCGGTATCCGACCCGATCATCGCCGACCCGCGGCTGCGCAAGCTCAGCTTCACCGGTTCGACGGCCGTCGGCCGCCGAATGATCGGCCAGGCCGGCCAGGGCGTGCTGCGCACCTCGATGGAACTCGGCGGGAACGCGCCGTTCATCGTCTTCGCCGACGCCGACCTCGACAAGGCCATCGACGGCGCGATCGCGGCGAAATTCCGCAACGTCGGGCAGGCATGCACGGCCGCCAACCGGTTCATCGTGCAGGCGTCCGTCGCGGAGGAGTTCGCCCGCCGGGTCACCGAGCGGGTGCAGGACTTCGTCGTGGGTCGCGGCACCGCAGAGGGCGTGAACATCGGACCGCTGATCAACGCCGGGGCCGTGGAGAAGGCATCCACCCTGGTGCAGGACGCCCTCGAGCGCGGCGCGAGACTGCTCACCGGCGGCGACTCGATCGAAGGCGCCGGCACCTTCTTCGAGCCGACCGTGCTGGCCGGGGTCGCGCCGGGCAGTGACATCCTGCGCGAGGAGATCTTCGGGCCGGTGCTCGCGATCGCGACCTTCGACGAGGAGGACGACGCAGTGCGGCTCGCCAACGACACCGAGTTCGGGCTGGTCAGCTACGTCTTCACCCGGGACCTTGCCCGCGGGCAACGCATGGTCGAACGCCTGCAGACCGGGATGATGGGGCTCAACATCGGCGTGATCTCGAACGCGGCCGCACCGTTCGGCGGGGTCAAGCAATCCGGCCTCGGGCGCGAGGGCGGCCCGGAGGGCATCCAGGAGTACCTCTCGACCAAATACACGATGACCCCGGACCCCTTCGCCGACTAGCACCTGCCGGCTCGTAGACTGAACGGATGCCCGTCACCCCGATCACCGACCTCGACGACCCGAGACTCGTCGACTACGCCCACGTCACCGACGTTGCCCTCAAGAAGGCCCGCGGCACCGAGCACGGCCTGTACATCGCCGAGTCTGCGCTCGTGCTCGAGCGGGCGCTGCGTGCCGGCCACCGGCCACGCTCCGTGCTCGCGCTCGGCAACACGGTCGACGAGGCGCGCGCGCTCGTCGGCGAGGACGTGCCGGTGTTCGTCGGGCCAGGGGAGCTCCTCGCCGAGCTGACCGGGTACATCCTGCACCGCGGTCTGATCGCGGCGATGAACCGGCCGGTCCTGCCGGACGCCGATAGCCTGCTCGCCGGAGCCCGGCGCATCGTGATCCTCGAGAACGTGTCAGACCCCACCAACGTCGGCGCCATCTTCCGCTCCGCCGGCGCGATCGGGGCGGATGCGATCCTCGTCACGCCGCGCTGCTCCGACCCGTTCTACCGCCGCGCCATCCGCGTCTCGATGGGGACGGTGCTGCAGGTGCCGTGGACCCGCGTCGGCGACTGGACGAGCACCCGCGCCCTGCTGTCGAGGCACGGTTTCCACGTCGCCGCGCTCGCCCTCCGGGCGGATGCCGTCAGCCTCCGTGACGTGCAGTCTCGCGATCACGAGAAGCTCGCCCTGCTGCTCGGCGCCGAGGGCGACGGCCTCACCGAGGACGCCCTCGCCGCAGCGGACAGTGTCGTGCAGATCCCGATGAAGCACGGCGTCGACTCCCTCAACGTGGCCGCGGCGAGCGCCGTCGCGATGTGGGCGCTCTCGGCCTGACCCGCGCCGCGCATCCGCCCGCCCGTTGCTCGCGGAGCCCTGCGCCGCGCCAACGCCGGCGGGCCCCGGCGGCGCGGCATAGGCCTAGGCTGTCGGCATGAGCAACGAGGCCGTGATCATCGATGTCGTGCGTACCCCGTCCGGGCGGGGCAAGCCGAATGGAGCGCTGTCGGGGGTGCACCCGGCGGACCTGCTCGCCGGGGTGCTCGCCGAGCTGGTCCGCCGGAATGACCTCGACCCCGCGCTCGTCGACGACGTGATTGGGGGCTGCGTCACGCAGTCGGGCGAGCAAGGTTACAACGTGACCCGCACCGCGCTGCTCAGCGCGGGATTCCCGGAGTCCGTGCCGGGCACGACGATCGACCGGCAGTGCGGTTCCAGCCAGCAGGCGGCGACCTTCGCCGCCCAGGGCGTGATCGCCGGCAGTTACGACATCGTGATCGCGTGCGGAGTCGAGTCGATGAGCCGGGTTCCGCTTGGTTCCTCGCTGCGTCCGGGCCAGGACCCGTCCGGCCGGCTCCTGCTTGAGCGCTACCCGAACGGTCTCGTCGGCCAGGGCGTCTCCGCCGAGCTGATCACCCGCCGCTGGGGCCTCAGCCGCGCCGAACTCGACGAGTACGCTGCCCGTTCGCATCGGCTCGCAGCGGATGCGACCGGCCGTGGAGACTTCGACCGCGCCCTCGTCCCGGTCCGGCTCCCCGACGGCTCCTCCGTCACGGGCGACGAGACCGTCCGTCCCGGCACCACGGCGGCGGGCCTCGCCGCATTGCCGCCGGCGTTCCGCACCGATGCCCTCGCGGCCCGGTTCCCCGACCTCGACTGGCTGACCACCGCGGGCAACTCGTCCCCGCTCACCGACGGCGCCTCCGCCGTGCTGATCATGAGCGCTGCGCGCGCCGCCCAGCTCGGCTGCACGCCGCGGGCGCGGTTCGACAGCTTCGCCATCACGGGGAGCGACCCTCTCCTGATGCTCACCGGCGTGATCCCGGCAACCCGGCGCATCCTCGCCCGCTCCGGCCTCGATCTCGACGACCTCGACGCCTACGAGGTCAACGAGGCTTTCGCGTGCGTTCCGCTCGTCTGGGCGCGCGAACTCGGCGCCGATCCCGCACGCCTCAACCCGGACGGCGGCGCGATCGCCCTCGGCCACGCGCTCGGTTCCTCCGGCACCCGACTGCTCGGCACCCTCCTCGGCACCCTCGAGCGCACCGGTGGCCGCTTCGGCCTGCAGACCATGTGCGAGGGCGGCGGCATGGCCAACGCGACGATCATCGAAAGGCTCTGAGATGCGCATCGACGGATGCTCCGCACTGGTCACCGGAGCCGCCTCCGGCCTCGGGCTGGCTACCGTCACCGCCCTGCACGCGGCGGGGGCAGCAGTCGTGCTGCTCGACCTGCCGGGAGCACCCGGGGCCGCGATCGTGGCCGCCCTCGGCGACCGGACGCGCTTCGTGGCCGGCGACGTCACGAGCGTGGGCGATGTGCACAGCGCCGTCGAGGCGGCGGTGTCGATGGCGCCGCTGCGGATCGTCGTGACGTGCGCGGGAATCGCGCCGGCGGAACGCACCGTCGGGAGGGACGGCCCGCTCCCGCTCGACGACTTCGAGCGGGTGATCCGGGTGAACCTCACCGGGACGTTCAACGTGATCCGGCTCGCGGCCGCCGCGATGCTCGCCGCCGAGCCGATCGACGAGATGGCCATCGGCCTCGGCGCCGGCTCTGGCGCAGGTGCTGGAGCCGGGGGAGGCGGGACCGCCGAGCGGGGCGTCATCGTGACGACGGCATCCGTCGCAGCTTTCGACGGACAGGTCGGGCAAGCGGCATACGCGGCCTCGAAGGGCGGGGTCGCGGCGATGACGCTGCCGCTCGCCCGGGAGTTCGCGCGCTCCCTGATCCGGGTCGTGTCGATCGCGCCCGGCGTCTTCGACACCGCGATGCTGCAGGGCATGCCTGCTGCGGTGCGGGAGTCGCTCGCCGCGCAGGTTCCGCACCCGGCCCGGCTCGGCGACCCGAGCGAGTTCGCCGCGCTCGTGCGGCACATCGTGGAGAACCCGATGCTCAACGGCGAGACGATCCGGCTCGATGGCGGAATCCGGATGCCGCCCCGCTGAGCCCGCGCGACCTGGCCTACTCGGTGTGGTTGACCTTCCGCTGCGGGGAGCCTGCCGCCCAGCGCTCCGCGGAATCCGTCGCGAGCCCGGCGATCTCGTCCTGGCGGTGCACGATCGTCTCGGCGGCCGCGATCCGCTCCGTCAGGGCCGGCAGTGTGACGCCCGCGAGCAGCGCCGAGAGCTGCGCCTCATACTCGATCCGATAGTTCTCGGTGCCCTCGGTCAGCGAACTCAGCAGCGCCGCGTACTCGATGCGCGCCTCGCGGGCGGTGGCCTGCTCGGTCTGGGTATTCAGCTCGAAGAACTTCGTGCGCGCCCGGTTCTCGGAGATGAGGGCGGCGCGATAGTTCGGACCCGTGCTCTTCTGACCGGTCTTCACGCGCAGCTCGGTGGCCCTGGCCAGGATCTCCCTGGCCCGGTCCCGTTCGGCGCGCAGGATCTGAGAACCCGTGACCGTGCCGGCGTAGTTCGCCACGATCGGCGCGCCCGGCGCGGGCGCCATCGGCGCACGCGCTGACCGGGTCAGGGGCGCCTGGGGTGCGCGCTGTGCGGCGAGGTGTGCGGCAGACTCCGCGGCGGACCGCACCGTCGACACCGGTTCCGGTTCCGGCGGCGCGGGCAGTCGCGACGGGCCGGCCAGTGGCACGTGGAGCGGCACGTTGATCGCTTGCGCTGCGGCGGCCCGTGCGGCCGCGGCCTGTGCTGCGGATGCCTGCGCCGCGGATGCCTGTGCTGCGGCGGCTTGCGCGGCTGCGGCTTCTTCTGCCGCGGCTTGTGCTTCGGCGTGTGCGGCGGCGGCTTGCGCCCGGGCGGCCTGCTCGATTGCGGCTTGAGCTGCCTCGGCCTGCTCAACCGCACGGTGTGCTGCAGCTTGTGCTGCAGCGGTTTGCACGGCGGCGGCGTGCGCTGCCTCGGCCTGTGCCGTCTCGGCTTCCGCGGCGGCGGCCTGCGCCGCGGCCGCCTGGGCGACCGCGGTCTCTGCGGCTGCGGCAAGCGCGGCAGCGGCAGCGGATGCACTGGGTCGCGGCGGCGGTGCAGCGACCGGTTGTGCGGCGGCCGGCGGCGCGGCCGCAAACGATGCGGCGATCGGCGGCGCGGTAGTAAACGGTGCGACAACCGGCAGTCCGGTGACCGGCGGCGCGGCCTGGAGCGCGGCGGGCAGAAGAACAACCGGCACCGCAACGGGTGCGGTCACAGCCGTACCCACGCCCGGATAACCGGCTTCCCGCGGCTGGACGGCCCGGGCCACGAAGTCGGGGACGACCTCGGTGCTGCCGTCGCCGCGCTTGAGCACCCAGTTCACGTTGTCCCGGCCGCTCACCGTGGGCACTGAGATCTGGGCGACGTCGACAAAGGCCTGTTGGGCGTAGTACTCCGCGTTGGACAGCACGCCCTTGCCCGGAGACACCCGCGCGTTCATGTGCCGGCTGAACCGGCTGCGCTCGGCGGCGCTCAGGAGCGCCGGGTTGAAGGTGATCGCTGCGCTGCGCCCGAGCCGGACGACGGGAGAGGTCCCGGTCGCGGGTTGGCTTGCGCGCGCGGCCGGCGGATTCTTCCCCGCGGTGCGTGCGGCGGAGCGCTGGCTGCGGCGCAGCAGGGCCTCGCGTTCCACGTCACGGAAATCGCCTGTGGCACTCATCCGAGAACTCCCGCTCGGACGTCGGTGTACGTCGGCAGCTTGTCGAAGGCTTCGGGTATCGGTGTATCGGGTGTCGGGTGGGTCACGGCGGGTCCGCGTTTCTCGCTTCGACGTCACCTCTTCGTCGGGGTGCTCAGCCGACAGGGGTTTCGGGACCGTGTGTCGGCAGTCGAACGGAGGGGACCGGTCCGCAGCGAGGGCTGCGAGGGGTCCGGCACCGTCTGGAAAATCGAATCAGCCGCTGGGGCGAACGACAGACCTTCCGACGAATGGTTACGTAGTGATAAATGGGTATGGTCGGCCGTGCGACGGACCCCGGAACAGGGGGGGAAATCACACGCCCACACATACCCTAGCTGCGCCGACAGCCTCACCGCCAGACATTGCGGCGGGTTAAGCCGCCGCGGGCTGCTGCTGGGTGATGCAGTGGATGCCTCCGCCGCGGGCGAAGAGCGGCCGCGCGTCCACGGTCACAACCTTCCGCCCCGGGTAGGCGTTCTCGAGGATCGACCTGGCCGCGGCATCCGCCCGGGGTTCGCCGAAGCCGCACGCGATGACGCCGCCGTTGACGACGAGGTGGTTCACGTAGCTGTAGTCGACGAAGCCCTCGGCGTCGGAGAGCCGGGCGGGCGCGGGCAGGTCAATGATCGTCCAGGGCCGGCTAGCGGCATCCGTCGACGCGGCGAGCCCCGCGCGCAGCTCCCGGGTCACACTGTAGTCGGGATGCGCCGGGTCGTTCTGGGCGTGCACCAGGAGCGTGCCGGGCGCGGGGATCGCGGCGACGATGTCGACGTGCCCGCGGGTGCCGAAGCGGGCCTGGTCGCGGGTGAGGCCGCGCGGCAGCCAGATCACGTGCGTCGCCCCGATCGTGCGGGCGAGTTCGGCCTCGACCCTGGCCCGGTCCGCCTGCGGGTTCCGGCAGGGGTCGAGCTGCACGGTCTCGGTGACGATTACGGTGCCCTCGCCGTCGACCTGGATGCCGCCGCCCTCGTTGACGAGCAGCGAGGACACCGGTCTCGCCCCGGCCGCGCGGGTCACGATCCCGGCGATGTCGGCGTCGCGGCCCCAGGTCGCCCAGTCCTGGCCGCCCCAGCCGTTGAAGATCCAGTCGACGGCGCCGAGCCGCCCGGCCGGATCGAGCACGAAGGTCGGCCCGATGTCGCGCATCCAGGCATCGTCGAGCGGGGCCTCGAGTACGTCGACGCCGGCGGAGAGGTGCCGCGCGGCGGCGGCCCGCGCGTCGCGTGCGCCGGTCCCGCCGGCGCTCCCGGGGTCGACGACCATGGTCACCGGCTCGAACTCGAGCACCGCGTGCGCGACGGCCGCCCAGGTGCTGCGCGCATCCTCCGCCTCAGCCGCCGTGTCGCCGAGCGTGTAGCCGTCGGAGGGGAAGGCCATCCAGACCCGCTCCTGCAACGCGGTCTCCGCGGGCATCCGCCAGGTCATGCGCGGGCCGCCGCGCCCGCGCCCGCGCTCGAGTCCGCGTCCGCACCGAACGGATGCCCCTGCTCGACCGGGGTGGTCAGGCGTCCGTAGCTGTCGGGCCGGCGCGTTCCCAGGAACGGGAACAGGGCCAGCCACTCGGCCCGCTGGGCGAGATCGAGGTCGGCCACGAGCACGGCCGACTTGTCGCGGGGGGCCTGGACCAGCATCCGCCCGTAGGGGTCGGAGATGAACGAGGAGCCGTAGAAGGTCAGGTCGCCCTCATCGCCCCAGCGGTTCGGGACGACCATGAACAGGCCGCTCGTGATACCGTTGCCGACGATGACGTGCTGCCAGATCGGCTGGGTGTCGAATGCCGGGAAGCCCGGCTCGGAGCCGATCGCAGTCGGGTAGGCGAGGATCTGCGCCCCCGCAAGGCCGTAGAGGCGCGAGACCTCGGGGAACCACTCGTCCCAGCAGGTCGGCATGCCGATGCGGGCGCCGTCGAGTTCGGCCGGGGCATAGACGGGGTACGCATTCTCCGGCGGCCCGGGGCGGAAGTAGGTGTCCTCGTAGTAGCCCTCGGTCACGGGGATGTGCAGCTTGCGGGTGCGGCCGAGCAGCTCGCCGGAGGGGGAGACGATGATCGCGGTGTTGTAGCCGCGCGGGTCGCCGGGCTGGTCGGCCGGGTCCGGCCGCTCGAACAGCGAGGCGTGCACGACGACGCCGTGCGCGCGGGCCTGCTCGGCGGCGAAGGCGAAGGTCGGGCCGGTGAAGAGGTCCTCGGCGTCGAGCTTGGGCACGCCGGTCGCACGACGGTTGCCCGGGTACTTGCGGAGGGTCAGTTCCGGGAGGAACACGATCCGCGCCCCCGCGGCGGCGGCAAGGCGGATGCCCTCTGCGAGTTCGGCGCGGAGGGTCGCGTCGTCCGCGTGCCAGCGGTGCTGCACGAGCCCGACCCGGAGCGGGGCGGGGGTGGGTGCGGCGTCGGCGACCCGGGTCAGCGGCGGGGCGGCGGGGGCGATGATGAGCTGCAAGGCGTCTCCTGGGGTGCCGGCAACGGCGGTCGAAGAAAGGATAGGGAGCCAGTTGATCACTTGATCAATAAGCCCGAGGCATAACTATATACACTGAGGTGCGATGTCAACCCTTCCGAGCCGAGTCAAGCGCAAGTCCGGTCCCGAGCGCGCCGCCGAGATCGCGCGCACGGCCCGCGAGATCGCCCGCTACGACGGTCTCGACGCCATCACGCTCCGCGCGATCGCGGCCCGGATCGGTGTCACACCCGCCCTGGTCAGCCACTACGAACCGAGCACGGAGGGCCTCGTCGCGACGACCTTCGGCTCGATCGCCGGCGCAGAGCTCGCGGAGATCACGAAGGAGCTCTCCGCTCTCCCGAGTTCCGTCGAGGCGCTGCGCGCGCTGATCGACACACTCCTGGGCCCCGATCGCAGTGCCGTGACGACCGTATGGCTCGACGCCTGGAGCGTCGGGCGCCGCAACATCGCCCTTGCCCGTGAGGTCGGCGTGCAGATGGATGCCTGGCAGGCGTTCCTCGTGGCCCTCCTGAACCGGGGCTGCGCGCGCGGCGAGTTCGCCGTCGCCGACAGCGGCGCCCTGGCCTGGCAGCTCCTCGCGATCATCGACGGCATCAACGCGCACGCCGTCGTGCGCTACGGCGACGCCCGCGGCCAGCGCGACCTCGTGCGCACCGTCGCAGAGCACGAACTCGGTCTCCCGCCGGGCACCCTCTCTGCCGCACCCGCCTGACGCACTCGCTCCGGCGCATCCGCTCTCCGCAACTGGGTCGGAACGTACATGTCGGCATCCGTTGCATCCGCTGCCAGACACGACGACTCCCACCGGGTACGCTCGCCCCGCGGTCAGGACGCGATGGTGAAGAGCCCCGCGATACCGACGAGGTACAGGCAGAGCACCGGGAGGAAGGCATTTCCTCCAAAGATGTCGCTCATGGCGACGTTGTCGTCGCCCTGTTTGATGGACTGCAGACCGGTGGAGAGCTCGGGCAGCGAGGTCGCCAGGGCCAGGATCGTGGCACCGAAGATGATTCCAGAGACTCCCAGCTGGTTCGCCGCCGCATCGCCGGACAACTCCAGAACGACGCCGGCGACGAGCGTCGCCAATGCCGAGACTGCGAAGATCGCTCCGGCCCTTCCGGTGCTCATTTTTGTGCCGCCGTTGAGGAGCCATTCTCCGTTACATTGTGGCGAACGCGCGCGGCGCACTCAATCGGCTTCCGCCTCCGCCTTCTCACCGTGCGAGACGATATCGCCGTCCGTGAAGAGGATGCCCTGAGCGATTTCTCGCCATTTCGGCTTTGCGCGGAGCAGGAACTCCAGTTCCATACTGAAATGTTTGTACTCTTCGCCGAGCGAATCCTCCATGATGGCGCGGGCGGCGGAATCCTGCTCAACGGCTATGCGTTGTTCATACCAGCCGATTGCTTCGGCTTCTTCGGAGAGGCTTGCGCACATCCTGGCGAACGTACGCACCTCGGCAGACAACTCCTGAGGCGGCTCGTGATACTGGTCTGTCGGCATGTTCTCTTCCTTTTCTGTCGGAAACGGCCCGACTAATCGCAGCGTAGGCCCTGATCCGGTGCGGGCGTAAGAACGCGAGACCACCGTGGAAGGTGGCGTTGCTTCGAAACATGGAATCCCCACACACATACTCGACCCAGCCGGACGCCAAAACACCATCCGATCACGGGGCCGCGTGGGCCTCGAGGAATTCGTAGACCTCGGTGTCGTCGACGCCGGGGAAGGTGCCGCTCGGCAGGGGCGAGAGCACGTGCGCGTGCAGGCGGGCGCTCGGCCAGGCGTGACCGGCCCAGTGCGCGGCCAGGTCGGAGGCCGGCCGGCGGCAGCAGGACTCGTCCGGGCAGCGCGACACGGCTCGCTGCACGGTCTCGCGTCCGCGGAACCACTTGGCGTGCACGAACGGCACCCCGACGCTGATCGAGAATTCGCCGCCATCCGCCGCCCCGGTCTGGGTGGCCGACCAGAAGGTGCCGGCCGGAGTGTCGGTGTACTGGTAGAACTCGGTCGTGCGGTTGGTATGCGTGAAGGCGCTGCGGGCACTCCACTGCTTGCAGACGAACTGGCCTTCGATCGAACCGGTTACGTCGACCGGCAGCGGCAGGCCGTCGTTCTCGTAGCCCTTCTGCAGGGCGCCGTCGCCGGTGACCCTGAGGAAGTGAAGCGGCATGTCCAGGTGCGAGGTGGCGAGGTTGGTCAGGCGGAGGGCCGCGGCCTCGTGGGTCACGCCGAACGCGTCGCGGAAATCCTCGACCGAGAGCTCGCGCTCGCGTTTCGCGCGCGCGAGGAACGCGACGGACGCGGCAGGCGGCATCAGGCACGCGGCCGCGAAGTAGTTGATCTGCAGCCTCTGCCAGAGGAACTCTGCGTAGCTCGCCGGGCGTTCGTGCCCGAGCAGCCGGTGCCCCATCGCCTGGAGCGCCATCGACCGCAGCCCGTGCCCGCCGGGGATCGACGCCGGCGGCAGGTAGATCCGGTGGTTGACGAGGTCGGTCACCGAGCGGGTCGAGTTCGGCAGGTCGTTGACATAGATCAGGCTGAAGCCGAGCTGCTCGGCCATCACGCTCACCTCGCGGTGCGTGAGTGCTCCGGAGACGTGACCGGACGCCCGCACCCGGTCCTCGGCGAGCTCCTCGATGTCGGGCATGTAGTTGTTCTGCTCGCGCATGAGCTCGCGCAGCTCCGTGTTCGCCCGCCGGGCCTCCTCCGGCGTCGCGATCGCCTCGCTCGCGCGCCGCGCAAGCTCACGGTGCAACCCGATGAGCGACTCGAGGGCAGTGACCGGCATGCCCTTGGTGACCTTGACCTCGGGCAGGCCGAGCGCACCGTAGAGCGGGTTCTTCTGCGCCCGCGCGAGCTCGATCTCGAGCGCGGCCCGCCGGTTCGGCGCCTCGCCGTTGAGCAGGTCGGCGATCGGGACGCCGAGCACGGTCGCGACGTCCTGCAGGATCGACAATTTCGGTTCCCGCCGGCCGTTTTCGATGAGCGACAGCTGGCTGCCTGCGAGTCCGACCTTTTCGCCGAGCTGGTCGAGGGTGAGGCCGCGCTCGCCGCGATAGTGGCGGATGCGCAGGCCCAGGGTGACGAGATCAGAGGCTCGAGTCGACATTCCTTAACAATATCTAAAGAAGCGCGATTCTTAAAATGAGTTTTTTGATCCAGGAGGGAAGATTGCGCGCATTCTGGTTCTGCAGCACAGAGTTACGGACGCCCGACGACAAGCCGCGCGGATGCATCGATCACGACCGCAGGCATCCGCTGCACACCCCATACCGAGAAAGGCCAGGAGATGACCATCGCCCACTTCCGAGTCACATCCAGCGGAAGCGATTCCGACGACACTGCCGGTACCACGGATCCCAATCTCCAGTCCTGGGTGGATTCCATCGCCCGGCTGACCCAGCCGGACGAAGTTATCTGGTGCGACGGTTCGAGCCGGGAGGCCGACGAACTCTCCAAGCAGCTCGTCGCAGAGGGCAAGCTCATCAAGCTCAACCCCGAGTGGCGCCCGAACAGCTACCTCGCCCGGACGAGCCCGTCCGACGTCGCCAGGGTCGAAGACCGCACCTTCATCTGCTCGACGGACCCCGACGACGCGGGCCCCACCAACAACTGGGCCGACCCCGCAGCGATGAAAGACGAGCTGCGCGCCGTCTTCGCCGGCAGCATGCGCGGCCGCACGATGTACGTCGTGCCGTTCTCGATGGGCCCGCTCGGTGGCCCGATCTCCCAGCTGGGCGTCGAGATCACCGACTCACCATACGTCGTGCTCAACATGGGCATCATGACCCGGATGGGCGACGCCGTGCTCGAGCTGATCGAGGCCGGAGCCCGATGGGTGCAAACCATCCACAGCGTCGGCTACCCCCTCACGGATGCCGCAGGCGAGACCCGCCCGGACGTCACGTGGCCCTGCAACGACACCAAGTACATCGTGCAGTTCCCCGAGACCCGCGAGGTGTGGTCGTACGGCTCGGGCTACGGCGGCAACGCGCTGCTCTCGAAGAAGTCCTTCGCCCTGCGGATCGCGTCGGTGATGGCCCGCGACGAGGGCTGGCTCGCCGAGCACATGCTCCTGATCAAGGTGACCTCGCCGGAGGGTCGCGCCGTTCACCTCGCCGGCGCCTTCCCCTCCGCCTGCGGCAAGACCAACCTGTCGATGCTGCGCCCGACGATCCCCGGCTGGACGGTCGAGACGATCGGCGACGACATCGCCTGGCTCCGCCCCGGCCCCGACGGACGCCTCTGGGCGATCAACCCGGAGGCTGGCTTCTTCGGCGTCGCCCCCGGCACCGGCGTCGTCACGAACCCCACCGCGGTGCAGACCGTCTGGGGCAACACGATCTTCACGAACGTCGCCCTCCGCGACGACGGCGACGTCTGGTGGGAAGGCCTCACCGAGACGCCGCCGAGCCACCTGATCGACTGGCAGGGCAACGACTGGACGCCCTCGTCGCCGACGCCGGCCGCGCACCCCAACTCCCGCTTCACGGTCGCCGCGGCGCAGTGCCCCTCGATCTCCGACGACTGGGAGGCCTTCGGCGGCGTCCCGATCGACGCGATCCTCTTCGGCGGGCGGCGCGCCACGAACGTGCCCCTCGTCGCCCAGGCCCGCAGCTGGAAGCACGGCGTCTTCATGGGGGCGACGATCTCCTCAGAGAAGACCGCAGCAGCAGAGGGCACCGTCGGCGAACTCCGCCGCGACCCCTTCGCGATGCTCCCGTTCTGCGGCTACAACATGGCCGACTACTGGGCGCACTGGCTGAAGGTCGGCAAGGGCCTCGGCAGCCGCGCCCCCGAGATCTTCCAGGTCAACTGGTTCCGGAAGGGCGCGGACGGCAGCTTCCTCTGGCCCGGCTTCGGCGAGAACTCGCGGGTGATCGAGTGGATCGTGCGCCGCATCGAAGGGTCGACGGATGCCGTCGACACCCCGATCGGACGCCTCCCCGCCGCGGGCGCCCTCGACCTCGCCGGTCTCGACCTCCCGGAGGAGACCGTGGAGCAGCTGTTCCACATCGACAAGACCAGCTGGCTCGCCGAGTGCGACCTCACCGAGGACTACTTCGCCCAGTTCGGCGACCGGGTCCCCGCTGCGTTGCTCGCCGAACTCTCGAGCGTGCGCTACCACCTCAAGGGGTAGCGGCGGGCCGTGGGGGCCGGCCGGCGGCATCCGCTGCCCGGCCCGCCCCGGCTCAGGGGGCGATGAGTTTGCGGGCGGCGGCGACCGCTGCGGCGCGGCGGCGCTCCCGCACGGATGCCTCCGGCGCGCTGCCCGGGGCGGGGAACACCCCGGGGGAGTGCACCCACGACGTCGCGAGCGAGAAGACGAGGGTGACGAGGTCTTCCGGATCCCAGCAGGGGTCGATGTCGCCCCGGGACTGGGCGGCGGCGATCGCGGCCGCCTCCGGGCCGTTGCGCCATTCCGAGGTCGTCGGCAGCAGCGCGGCGGCGCCCTCGAGCCTGGCCCAGTCGAGCATCCGCACGTGCTCGGGGTGCTCGACGACGTGGTCGAAGACCCGGCCGACGAAGCCGGGCAGGTCGTCCGTGTCCATCGGGATCGCGGCCATCACGTCGCGCCGGTTGACCTCGAGCACGGCGGTGAACAGGGCGCCCTTGTCGCCGAAGTATGCATAGAGGCGCTCCTTGCTCGCCTTCGCGGCCGTGGCGATGCGGTCGACGCGCGCGCCGGCCAGTCCGTACCGGGCGAACTCGGCCTGGGCCGCATCGAGAATTCGCTCGCGGGTCGCTTCACCGTCACTTCTCATGACTAAGATCATACCTATCCCAACCAACTAGTTCGTTTGAATAGGATTTCTGTCTCGATGAGTTCCCCCGCTCCTGCTCTCTCCGTCTCCTCCCCGCCCCTGTCCGATCCCGCAGCTCACCCGCGCCGCTGGTGGCTCCTCGCCGTGCTGGCACTGGCCCAGCTCATGGTCGTGCTCGACGGGACCATCGTCAACATCGCCCTGCCGAAGGCGCAGCTCGCCCTCGGCATGAGCGACGGCGACCGCACCTGGGTCGTCACGATCTACGCCCTCGCCTTCGGCTCGCTGCTGCTGCTCGGCGGCCGCATCGCGGACTACTGGGGCCGCAAGCGCTCCTTCCTCGTCGGGATGGCCGGCTTCGCGCTCGCATCCATGGTCGGCGGGCTCGCAGACACCACCACCCAGCTTCTGATCTCCCGCGGTCTGCAGGGTGCATTCGCCGCCCTGCTCGCCCCGGCCTCGCTTGCGATCCTCACGATCACTTTCCCCGGCGGCACGGACCGGATCAAGGCCTTCGCCGTCTACGGCGCGATCGGTGGCGGCGGCGCGGCCGTCGGCCTCGTGCTCGGCGGGGTGCTCACCGAGTTCACCAGCTGGAACTGGTGCCTGCTCGTCAACGTGCCGATCGCCCTCGTCGCGATCCTCGCCGCGATCCCGCTGATGCAGGAGAGCCGCGCGCACGGAAACACCCGCTATGACCTGCCCGGCGTGATCCTCATCGTCACCGGCCTCGCCTCACTTGTCTACGGCTTCAGCCAGGCCGAGAACGGCTGGGGGCGGGTCGAGACGATCGGCTTCCTCGCCCTCGGCGTCGTGCTCCTCGTGGCCTTCGTCATCGTCGAGGCCCGGGCGACGAACCCGCTGCTGCCGCTCCGGGTCGTCACCGACCGGGTCCGCGGCGGCGCCTTCCTGGTTTCGCTGCTCACCGGAGCGAGCCTCCTCGGCGGCCTGTTCTTCCTCACCCTGTACTTCCAGATCGTGCTCGGTTACTCGCCGCTGCGCTCCGGGCTCGCCTCGCTCCCGATGACCGCGACCATCATGGTCTGCGCGACCGCGCTCTCCGGCATCCTGCCGAAGGTCGGCGTGCGCCTGCCCCTGACGATCGGCCCGGTCATCGCCGCCGCCGGGCTCGCCTGGTTGTCTTTCGTCACTGTCCAGGACGACTACGTGCTGCGAGTCCTGCCGGGTGTCATCCTGCTCGGCATCGGCCTCGCAGCCATCTTCGTACCGCTGCAGAACGTCGCCCTCGCCGGCATCGACGCGCACGACGCCGGTGTGGCCAGCGCCGCGGTGTCCGCGACGCAGCAGATCGGCGGGTCGATCGGCACCGCCCTGTTCACCGCCCTGTACACGGCCGCGATCTCGAGCTACCTGGCCTCGAACCCGGCGACGCCGACCGTTCAGCTCGACGCCTTCGTGAGCGGGTATTCGGTCGCGTTCCTCTGGGCTGCCGGGCTGATCCTGCTCGCCGCTCCGATCTCGTTCTTCATGATCAAGCACTCGAAGGCGGACCTGGTCGGTGCCCCCGAGATCGTGCACCTGGGCTGACCGGGTCTGTGTGCCTCGCGCGTGCTCGGCGTCACCTGGACCGCGCGGGGCTAACCCAGGAGATCCGGCGGGATGCGCAGCCGGGGCCGCGGAACAGTGCGGCAGTTCCGACCAACCGGTGCGGAATTCCTGAGTTCGCCCCCGCGGGCGGTCGTAGGATGCTGGCATGGACGACGAGGCCGCACTGATCCAGAAGCGCATCGACCGGTTCCTCCGCGAACGGCTGCGGCCGGCCGTGTACCGCGCGGTCGTGCCGCTGCAGGTCTCGGCCTGGGTGTCGGCGGCTCCGGTGACGGATGCCCCCGCGACCTTCGCCGAGGCCGTGCAGCAGTCCTACGCTCCGTTCGCCCCCGCCGAGGCATGGGGCCGCCCCTGGGCGACGGTCTGGTTCCACGTGACAGGCGTGATCCCCGCGGACTGGGCCGGGCAGCCCGGTACCCGGATCGAGGCCGTCGTCGACCTCGGCTTCACCGACACGACGCCGGGGTTCCAGGCCGAGGGCATCGCCTGGACCGCAGGCGGTGCCGTGATCAAGGGGATCGCACCGCGCAACCGCTCCCTGCCGCTTGCGCCGCTGGTACCGCGACCGTTGGACGCAACGGGCGCCCCGGCATCCGTCGACTTCTACGTCGAGGCGGCCGCCAACCCCGACGTCACCGCGGGGTTCACGTTCGTGCCGACCCGGAACGGCGACCCGGCCACGGCCGGCACCGAACCGCTCTATCGGCTGCGACAGCTCGACCTCGCGCTCCGCGACGACGAGGTCTGGGAGTTACTGCAGGACGTCCTCGCCCTCGACGGTCTCCGCCGTGCCCTGCCGCACGGGTCGACGCGCGCTGCCGGGATCCTGCGCGCCCTCGAGCGCTGCCTCGACGTGCTCGACCCGGATGATGTCTCCGGATCGGCCGCGCGAGGCCGGGCCGTGCTCGCCCCCGCGCTCGCGCAGCCCGCCGCCGCGAGCGCGCACCGGGTGCACGCGGTCGGGCACGCCCACATCGACAGTGCCTGGCTCTGGCCGGTGCGGGAGACCGTGCGCAAGGTCGCCCGCACGTTCTCGAACGTGCTGGCCCTGGCCGGGGAGTATCCGGGATTCACCTTCGCCGCGTCATCCGCCCAGCAGTACGCCTGGCTCAAGGAGTACTACCCCGAGCTGTTCGAGCGGGTGCGCGCCCAGGTCGCCGCGGGTGCTTTCGTGCCCGTCGGGGGGATGTGGGTCGAGTCGGACACGAATATGCCCGGCGGGGAATCCCTGGCCAGGCAGTTCGTCGCCGGCAAACGGTTCTTCCTCGCGGAGTTCGGGATCGAGCCGCTCGAGGTCTGGTTGCCGGACTCGTTCGGGTATTCCGCAGCGCTTCCGCAGATCATCGCGGCGGCGGGGTCGCGCTGGTTCCTCACCCAGAAGTCGTCCTGGAACGAGACGAACCCGATGCCGCACCATTCCTTCCGCTGGGAGGGCATCGACGGCACCCGCATCTTCACGCACTTCCCGCCCGTCGACACCTACAGCTCCGACCTCTCCGGCGCGGATCTCGCCCGTGCGGAGACCCAGTATTCCGAGAAGGGCATGGCCAATACCTCGCTCGTCCCCTTCGGCTGGGGCGACGGCGGGGGCGGCCCGACTGCAGAGATGATCGCCGCCGCCCGCCGGACCGCCTCGCTCGAAGGGTCACCGACGGTCGAGCTCTCCACCCCGCGACGGTTCTTCGAGGCCGCAGAGGCCGAGTACCCGGAGGCGCCGATCTGGTCGGGTGAGCTCTACCTCGAGTTCCACCGCGGTACATACACGTCGCAGGCCCGGACCAAACGCGGCAACCGGCGCAGCGAGCATCTGCTGCGGGAGGCCGAGCTCTGGGCCGCGACCGCGAGCATCCGCACCGGGGCCGCCTACCCGTATGACGCGCTCGAGCGGGCCTGGCAGACCGTGCTGCTCCAGCAGTTCCACGACATCCTGCCCGGTTCCTCGATCGACTGGGTGCACCAGGAGGCCGAACGCCGCTACGCGGAGGTCGCTCGGGACCTCGGCGCGCTCGTCGCGGAATCCGTGACCGCACTCTGCGGCGCCGGCGACCGAACCGTGGCACTCAACGCGGGTCCATACGCCCTGTCCGGTGTGCCAGCCCTCGGCGCCGGTCCGGGCGCGACGGTCAGAAACGACGCGGGCCTAGCGGATGCCCCCGCGACCGTGGTCCGCACGGCGTCCGGCCTGCTCGTGCTCGCGAACGGCCTCGTCAGCGTCTTGATCGACGCCGACGGACTCCTCACCTCCCTGCGCGACCACCGCGCCGACCGGGAACTCATCCCGTCCGGCAGCCGCGGCAACCGGCTGCTGCTGCACCGCGACACTCCCACCCAGTGGGACGCCTGGGACATCGACGCCCACTACAAGCGCACGACCGTTCCGCTCGACGCCGCCGTGTCCGTCGAGGTCGTCACCGACACGCCCGCCGAGGCCTGCGTGCGGGTGACGCGGGAGTTCGGCGGTTCCCGACTCGTGCAGGACATCACCCTCGCCGCCGGCTCCCCGGCGCTCGATCTCGCCTTCGACGTGGACTGGCACGAACGCCAGAAGCTCCTGAAGATCGAGTTCCCGTTCGACGTGCACGCCGAACGGGCCGCCTCGGAAATCCAGTTCGGGCACGTCTATCGCCCGACGCACGCGAACACCTCCTGGGACACCGCCCGCTTCGAGACCTGCGCGCACCGCTGGGTGCACGTCGGCGAGCCCGGCTACGGGGTGGCGGTGGCCAACGATTCCACCTACGGCCACGACATGACCCGCACGACGGATGCCGCCGGCCGCGCCACGACGACGGTGCGGCTGTCGCTGCTGCGCGCGGCACTCTTCCCGGACCCCGAGGCCGACCAGGGCAGGCACGCCTTCCGGGTCTCGGTGCGACCGGGCGCGAGCATCGCGGACGCGATCACCGAGGGCTACCGGCTCAATCTCCCGCTGCGCACCGTGACCGGTGTCGCGAGCGACAGCATCGAATCGCTCCTCGAGGTCGACAACCCCGCCGTCGTGATCGAGGCGGTCAAACTCGCCGAAGACCGCAGCGGCGACCTGGTCGTGCGCATCTACGAGGCGCACGGGTCCCGGGCGCGTGCCCGGGTCATCCGCCGCTTCGAGGCAGCGGATGCCTACCCGACCGACCTGCTCGAACGCCGGCTGGCAGAACCCGGCCTTCCGCTCGCGCAAGCGGGTCCGCTTCTCGACATCGAGCTGCGGCCGTTCCAGCTCGTCACCCTCCGCTACCCCCGACCGATTCGACGGAGTTCTTAGGGATCTCGGACCAAGACCGGCCTCCCACGTGGCGGAAGAGCAAGAACTCCGTCGAATTCGTCAGGGGTCAGTGCGGGCACCGGGCGTGCGTCCCGGCGCGGTTAAACGAGCAGCTGGTGCTTGGCGAGCTCGCGATAGAGCGGCGTCGACACGACGAGCTCGGAGTGCGTCCCGGTCCCGATCACCTGGCCGTGGTCGAGCACCACGATCTGGTCGGAGTCGACGACGGTCGAGAGCCGGTGCGCGATCACGATGAGCGTGCGGTCGACGGCGACGGCATCGATCGCGGCCCGCATCAACTGCTCGTTGACCCCGTCGAGGCTCGAGGTCGACTCGTCGAGCAGCAGAATCGGCGGCGCCGCGAGCAGCGCCCGCGCGATCGCGAGCCGCTGGCGCTCCCCGCCGGAGAGCATCACGCCGGATTCCCCGACGGCGGCGCCGAGCCCGGCCGGGTCGCGCTCGAGCACCTCGCCGAGGTTGACCGCGTGGAGTACGGCGATGCACTCCTCGTCGGTCGCATCCGGCGCCGAGAGCACGAGGTTGTCGCGCAGCGAGCCGGCGAGCACGGGGGCGTCCTGCTCGACGTAGCCGATCTGCGACCGCAGCGCCGTGCGATCCAGGGTGCGGATGTCCAGCCCACCCAGTCGGACGACGCCCGCGTTCGGGTCGTAGAACCGTTCGATGAGCGCCAGAATGGTGCTCTTCCCGGCGCCGGACGGGCCGACGAGGGCGGTGCGCAGTCCGCGCGGAGCGCTGAACGACACCCCGCGCAGCACGGGCCGCGGCTCGGACGGGTCAGCGGCCGGACCGGCGTCGACGTTGGGCGCACCGGTGTCATCCACCGACCCGAAAGCCGGGGCTGTGTGCGGACCGTCATCGGGCCCGGCAGCGGGCGACGCAGGCGAATCGACCGAGGTCGCCGAAGCGGCTGAGGCGGGCGTATCGGGCGCATCGGGCGAAACGGGCGCGTCGGGCGCGGTAGCGGTGCCCGGGGCGTCGGTCGCGGAGTCGTCCGCGGCGGAAAGGCCGGGCACCTCGGCGTCGGAGGCCTGGTCCGGGGCGGCAAACGCCGTGGCCGCTGCGACCGCGGCGATCGACACGGTGCCTGTGGCCGCCGCATATACCGCTGCGGTCATCGCGGCCGATGCCTCGGCGGCGGCCTCGGCAGAGGCGGCGGCGGTCGCGGCGGCCCTGGCGGACGCGTTCGCCGCGGCCGCGGACTCCGCGGCGAGGGCTGCGGCGGGCCGCGCGGCAGCCATAGTTGCTGCGGCGTGCTCCGCCGCGGCAAGGTGGGCGGCGGCCTGCTCGGCGTGAGCCAGGTCGACGGCCGCCCGGTCGGCCGCGGCGCGGTCGGCAGCGGCGAGATCGGCGTCGACCAGGTCGGGTTCGGCGAGCATCGCCTCGATCACGCCGGGAGCAACGAGGGCCGTCACGAGCGCGTTCGGCATGACGTCCGCGGGGGGACCGGCAGGCGAACCGCCGGAATCGCCGGTACCGGACCCAGTACCAGGCCCGGCACCAGGCCCGCCGTCGCCCGCAGCGGCGACGGGCGCCGCGGCATCCGCCGTCGACGCCTGGGTCGCGTACCCGAAGAACACGTTCTCGAAGGAGATCGCGGGGGCGTCCGGGCGGACCGATTCGTTGGCGGCGCCGACGGTGATCGCGAGCGGGAACAGGTCGCGGTCGAACTGGTCCTCTGCGGGCAGGTCGATGATCTCCTGGATACGGCCGAGGGCGCCGAGCGCCGAGTTGACCGAGGTGATCGCGCCGAAGGCCTGGCCGAGCGGCAGGATCATCAGGAACAGGAAGAGGATGAACGCGATCAGGTTCGCGACCGTGATCTGGCCGCTCGCGACCCGGAAGCCGCCGACGCCGAGCACGACGAGGAAGGACACCTGCATCGCGATGCCGGCGATCGGCACGACGAGGGCTGAGATCTTCGCGACCTGCAGCCCCATCTGGTACGCGCCGGTCGCGTCGGCGTCGACGGCCGCGATCTCGCGGTCTGTCGCGTTCGAGGCGCGCACGGTTCGAATCGAGCTGATCGCCCGCTCGACGCTCGCGGCGAGGGCGCCGACCTTCTCCTGGGCCATGCGGCTCGCGACGCGGATCCGCTGCGAAAGCAGCGTGACCGTGACGACGGATGCCGCGATCACGAGCACGGTCAGCCCGAGCAGAACCGGGTCGATCACGAGCATCGCGATCAGCGCGCCGAGGAAGGTGAGCGAACCGCCGATCGCCTCGACGAGTCCCTGGGTGAGCACGGCGCGCAGCAGGGTCGTGTCAGAGCCGACCCGGGAGACGAGGTCGCCGGTGCGACGGGTGTCGAACTCGCTGATCGGGAGGCGCAGCATCCGCCCGATGAGCTTGCGCCGGCTCGAGAGCACGACGCCTTCCCCGGTGCGCTGCAGCAGGTAGTGCTGGTATCCGCTGATCAGCCCGGACACCACGACGAGCGCGACGAGCCCCCAGACGAGTGCGCCGAGCGGCTGGTTCTGCTGCACGACGGTGATGACCTGGCTGACCAGCAGCGGCTGGGCGAGGCTCGCGAGCGCCCCAAGGATGCTCAGCAGGACGACGACACTGAGCACCTTCTTGTGCTCGAGAAGGTAGGGGAGCAGCTGGCCGAACGTCGCGCGCGGGCCGTTCGCAGCATCCGCCCGACGCCCAAGACGCCCGAGGCGGCTGCGCGGCTTCGGTGCCGCGGCCGGTGCGGGCCCGGTAGATGCTGCGGTTTCGGCGGGCGTGTTGGCGTCACTGATCGGGGTACTCACCAATCGAGCTTAACCTCAAACCTCGACCGTGACCCGTCCCGTCCCGGTCGAGAGTGACCCGCGCAACGGGCACTCTCGACCGGAACGGTCACGGAAGGGGCGGGCTACGCCTCGATGTCGACGTCCTTGGTCTCGCGGCTGAGCAGGAGGGCGACCAGGGTGATGACCGCCATCACGGAGAGGTACACGCCGACCCAGAACGGGCTGCCGCCGCCGAGCGTCCAGAGCCAGACGGCGATGAACGGGGCGACCGCCGCACCGAGGATCGAGCTCATGTTGTACGCGAAAGCGGAACCGGTGTACCGCACCGCTGTCGGGAACAGTTCGGGCAGGAGGGCGCCCATCGGCCCGAACGTCATGCCCATCAGGGTGAAGCCGAGGATCAGGAAGATCATCACGCCGAGGAACCCGGCGCCGAGCAGCGGCACGAAGAGCAGTCCGAAGACGATGATCGCGAGGGTGACCCAGATCAGGGTGCGGCGGCGGCCGAAGCGGTCGGCCCAGGGCCCGGAGGCGAGGGTGAACACGCCGAAGAACAGCACGCCGGCGATCATCATCAGCACAAAGGTCGTGTAGCTGTAGCCGAGGCCCGCGACGGGAGCGGTTGTCGCCGCGCGGCCGTAGCTCAGGCTGAACGTCGTCATCAGGTAGAACAGCACGTAGGTCGCGAGCATGATGAAGGTTCCGAGGATCAGTTCGCGCCAGTTGGACTTGAACACCGCGGCGAGCGGGAGCTTGTGCACCCGGTTCGTGCGCGTGGCCTTCGTGAAGGCGTCGCTCTCGACGAGGCGCAGCCGCACCCACAGGCCGATGATGACCATCACCGCGGAGAACAGGAACGGCACCCGCCAGGCCCACTCGAGGAACGCGGTGGACGGCCGGGTCGGGTCGTCGCTCGGCAGCAGCGTGGCGATCAGCAGGAACAGGCCGTTCGCGATGATGAAGCCGATCGGCGCGCCGACCTGCGGGAAAGTTCCGTACCAGGCGCGTTTGCCCTTCGGAGCGTTTTCGGTCGCCACGAGGGCGGCACCGCTCCACTCTCCGCCGAGCGCGAAGCCCTGGGCGAGGCGCAGCACGACGAGCAGCAGCGGGGCGAACCAGCCGACCTGGGCGTAGGTCGGGAGCAGTCCGATCAGGAAGGTCGCGATGCCCATCGTGAGCAGCGCGCCGACGAGGGTCGCCTTGCGGCCGACCTTGTCGCCGAAGTGCCCGAAGACGAGGGCGCCGACGGGACGGGCGACCATGGCCGCGCCGAAGACCGCGAAGGAAGCGAGCAGCGCCGTGGTCTCATTGCCGGTCGGGAAGAAGAGGTGCGGGAAGACGAGAACCGCCGCGGTCGCGTAGACGTAGAAGTCGTAGAACTCGATCGTGGTGCCGATGAGGCTCGCGAGCACGACGCGGCTGCGGGGGTTGGTGGGCGCCTGCGGCTCGGGGGTTGCGGCTGACGGATGTGACAGTGTGGATGAGGACATGGAAGAGAGTCCTTCCGTGGTGAGGGGGCGTGATCGGGCGTGTCGACCCGTGCGGGAGCGCCGGCGTCGATCAGGCGTCGTGCCCGCGCGGGGGTGCCCGGAGGGAGGTGTCCGCTTGTGGCGATCACTCTGCACCATACGTCCGTGACTCGTCGGACTCAAATCCTGAGGCGAACCGTCGCCCAATCGGGACTTTCCGTTTCCGGGGCCGAGGGTGCGAACGGATGCCCCTGCCGGCAGCCGCTGCCAGTGACCGATCTCGGGTATTACGAATTCGGCATACAAAGGGCGCGCAGCACCTGGGCGGTGTTGATCGCAGCGGATGCCGCTTCCTCGCCCTTGTCCTCCTTCGAACCGGGCAGGCCGGCCCTGTCGAGGCCCTGCTGCTCGTCGTCGAGGGTGAGCACGCCGAAGCCGACCGGCTTTCCGGTGTCGAGGGCGACCCGGGTGAGACCGTTCGTTGCGGCAGCGGACACGTACTCGAAGTGCGGGGTGCCGCCGCGGATGATCACGCCGAGCGCGACCACGGCATCCGCCCCATTGTCGAGGGCGACCTTCGCGGCGACCGGCAACTCGAAGCTGCCCGGCACGCGCACGAGCGAGAACGTGGCGCCGGATGCCTCGAGTACCCGGGTGGCGCCGGCGATCAGCCCATCGGTGATGACGTCGTGCCAGCGGCCGGCGATGATGACGATGGTGAGGCCCGTGCCGTCGACGACGACCGTGGGCGAGCCTGCTCCACTCATAGTGCGAGTCCTTTCACGATGTCCCGGTCGGCCAGGTGGTGGCCCATGCGTTCGCGTTTCACGGCGAGGTAATCCTGGTTGTCGATGCCCACGCCGACGATGAGCGGAACGCGTTCGACGACCGTGACCCCGTGCTCTTCGAGCTGGCGGAGCTTCTCGGGGTTGTTGGTGAGCAGGCGCACCGAGGAGATGCCCATCTGGTCGAGGATCGCGCTCGCGGCGCCGTAGTCTCGGGCGTCGGCGGGCAGGCCGAGCGCGAGGTTCGCGTCGATCGTGTCGAGGCCCTGTTCCTGGAGCTTGTATGCCCGCAGCTTGTTGATCAGGCCGATGCCGCGACCCTCCTGGCCGCGCAGGTAGATCACGATGCCGCCCTCGGCCTGGATGGTTTCAAGAGCCGCGTCGAGCTGCGGTCCGCACTCGCACTTGAGCGAACCGAAGGCCTCCCCGGTGAGGCACTCGGAGTGCACCCGCACGAGGGCGCCGTCCCTGGGCGTCCCCGAGACGAGGGCGACGTGGTCCGCTCCGGTCATCCGGTCGCGGTATGCCCGGATCTGGAAGTCGCCGTGCCGGGTCGGCACGGTCGTCTCGACCTCGAAGTCGACGCGCGGGGATTCCCGGATGGCGTGCGCGGTCGGCAGCTCGGAGTCCGCGTGGAACTCGTCGAGGTAGGCGATCAGGTCGGCGATCGTGATCACGAGCACACCCTCGCGTTCGCCGAGCTCGAGGAGGCCGGGCAGGCGCATCATCTCGCCGTCCTCTGCGACGATCTCGGAGATTCCGGCGACGGGGGCGAGCCCGGCGAGTTTCATCAGGTCGACGGCAGCCTCGGTGTGGCCGTCGCGTTCGCGCACGCCGCCGTCCTTCGCGCGCAGCGGCATGATGTGGCCCGGCCGGTGCAGGCTCGAGGGGGTGGATGCCGGGTCGGCGAGCACGCGCAGGGTGTGGGCACGGTCCGCGGCGCTGATGCCGGTGCTCAGCCGGTCGGCGGCGTCGACGGAGATCGTGTAGTTCGTGCCGCGGGGGTCTTCGTTGTTCGGCACCATGATCGGCAGGTTGAGCTTGTCGGCGAGCTCATTGGTCATCGGCGCGCAGATGAACCCCGAGGAGTAGCGCACGGTCCACGCGAGCCATTCCTGGGTGGCCATCTGCCCCGAGATGATCACGTCACCCTCGTTCTCCCTGCCTTCGTCGTCGGCGACGATGACCGGCTTGCCGAGACGCAGTTCCGCGAGCGCGCTGGGGATGTCTGCGAGGCTCATGAGTGACTCCTTCGTGATCCTGCGTCCGCGAGGGCGAGCATGCGCTCGACGTGGCGGGCCAGGATATCGGTTTCGATGTTGACGTGCTCTCCGACCGTTCGTTTTCCGAGCGTGGTGGCCGTGAGGGTTTCGGGGATGAGGGAGACTTCGAACCACTGCTCGGGTTCGGTCGCCGGGCTGATCGTGCTGACCGTGAGGGAGACCCCGTCGACGGCGATCGAGCCCTTGTTCGTCACGAGGGGCGCGAGTTCGGGGGAGAGGCTGAACCGCAGCACCCGCCAGGCGTCGCCAGGGGTGACCGCGAGCAGCTCGCTCGTGCCGTCGATGTGGCCCTGCACGATGTGCCCGCCGAGGCGCCCGCCGACGAGGGCGGCGCGCTCGAGGTTGACCGGTGTTCCCGGCCCCGCCTCGGCGAGAGTCGACATGCGCAGGGTCTGCGCCATCAAGTCGGCGGTGAACGTTTCCGGCGTGCGCTCCACGACGGTCAGGCAGACGCCGTTGACGGAGATCGAGTCGCCGATCGCGGCCCCGGACACGGCGAGAGGCCCGCGGACGGTCAGGCGCACCGCATCCGTGCCCTGTTCGACCCGGTCGACGGTGCCGAGTTCCTCGATGATTCCGGTGAACATGTCAGATCCTTGTCTCTGTGTGTGCGGTTTCCGCGTGCGGGAAGTCCAGGGGCCGGGCGATCACGAGCAGGTCCTCGCCGAGGCGCTCGATGCCCTCGACCGTGAGCCGGCGTTGCTGGTCGATCCCGGTCACGCCGATGTCGCCGAGGGCGAGCCCGCCGCCGCCGAGCAGGGTCGGAGCGAGGTAGACGAGGTATCCGTCGACAAGCCCGGCCGCGACGAAGGCGCTCGCGAGTCCCGGTCCGCCCTCGATGAATGCGCTGCGGATGCCGCGGGTGTGCAGGTCCTGGAGGATCCGGTTCAGGTCGGGGCCGGGGTAGAGCAGCGGCGGATGCGGGTGGTGCCGGATCGCGGCATCCGCAGGCACCGCGCGGGTCCCGATCACCACGGGGATCGGCTGGTTCGGGAGCAGGCTTCCGTCGGCGGCACGGGCCGTGAGGGCAGGGTCGTCGGCGAGCACGGTGCCGGTGCCGACGAGGATCGCGCCTGCGGCCGCGCGCCGCCGGTGCACGTCGAGGCGGGCATCCGGGCCGGTGATCCAGCGGCTCGAGCCGTCGGCCGCGGCGGTCCGGCCGTCGAGGCTCGAGGCCCACTTGAGCGTCACGAACGGGCGGCCGAGCCGCGCGGCGACGAGCCAGTCGGCGAGGAAGGCTTCTCCCTCGTCGGCGAGCACCCCGCCGACGACTTCGACGTCGGCGGCACGGAGTCGCTCTGCGCCGCCGGACGACGCGCGGCCGGGATCGGAGACGGCGAAGACGACCCGGCTCACGCCCGCTTCGATCAGGGCGACGGCGCAGGGGCCGGTGCGGCCGGTGTGGTTGCACGGTTCGAGGGTGACGATGACGGTCGCGCCGCGGGCGGCTCCGGCCGGGAGGTGAGACAGGGCGTCGACCTCGGCGTGGGCAGTGCCGGCGCCGCGGTGCCAGCCTTCTGCCAGGACGACGCCGTCCGGGTCGACGATGACGCAGCCGACCCGCGGATTCAGTCCGGTGGCCGGGCCGTTGGCAGCGAGGGAGAGGGCGCGCCGCATGAGCATGTCACGCTCGGTGTCCTGGATCATTCCCGCCCCATTCGTTTCTGCAACGAACTCCGGGGGTGGACTGTGGGTACGCGTACGCCACAATCCTTCGGCGGGCCCCGAAGGTCCAACCGAATCGTGCGCCTCTCATCCGGACTTTAACCGTCGGTGCTGGAATTTCACCAGCTCAACCGTTTCGCCCTGGGGCGGAACGGGTCGCGGACTTTCACCGCCGGTTCGGATTTACACCGACCCCGGAGCACGTTTCTTGCTTCTAGTTATAGCCCAACGCCACCACTCCCGGATAATTCCCTCCCGGCCCTGTGCAGGATTTGGACGTTTTCTTACGACCCGACCAGGGCGCGGGCGGTGCCCTCGTCGATGAACAGGTCGGTGATGAGGCCGGCGGCCAGCGCGCCGCGGAGGCTGTCCACCTTGGACGTGCCTGCGACAACGCAGATGCGCCGCGGGGTGCGGCGCAACACCGACAGTTCCGGTCCGGTCCCGCGGTCGTTGAGCGGGATGCCGTCTGTCGAACCGTCCGCGCGGTAGAAGACGGTCGCAACGTCGCCGACGACCCCGGCGTCGCTGAGCGCCGTGAACTCCTCGTCGTCGAGGTAGCCGCCGACATACACGTGGCTGGGAACCATGGAGAAGGGCGATCCCACGCTGAAGAGGGCGACATCCATGTTGCCCTGCATTTCCAGCAACCGGCGCAGTCCGCGTTCACGCCAATAGGCCGTGCGTGTGGCCGGATCGTCGAAGAAGGTGGGAACCGGGAACTGCTCCAGGCGGGCGTCGAACGCGTTGCTGAATCGCCGCAGGATCTCATTGGCGTAGTCGAGGCCCGTGCTGCGGGTGTTTCCGGCGCCGTTCAACTGCACGATCTGCGCGTTGTGGGTGCGCTTCGGTGTCAGGTGGCGGCTGACGGCATTCATCGTGGAGCCCCAGGCGATGCCCATGATCATGTTCGAGTCGAAGAATTCGCCGAGAATCCGTGCAACGGACAGGGCAACTCGCTCCAGCCTGTCGACGTCGCTGGCATAGTCGGGCACCGGCAGAACGTGCGCGGTGACCTGGAACCGGTCCAGGATCAGCTTCTCGACCCGGCTGGGAGCGTCGAGTGGAGAGCGGATCTGGATGTCGACCAGCCCGCTGGCCCTGGCCTGGCTGAGCAGGCGGGACACCGAGGAACGGGAGGTGTGCAGCTCCTGCGCGATGGCCTCCATCGTGAGGTCCTGCACGTAATACAGCTGCGCCGCGGTGAGGGCGTCCGAGGTGCGGTCGGACAGGGGCGGATCATTCGGATGGATCACGGCGACTCCTTGCACATATGTTCACGGCTCTTGACCGTTTGTGTAGAACGTAGCAGGGTAGAAGCCTCCCGTCCCGCAAAGTTTCCCAGCCGCAAAGAAGTGAGCGAATCAGTGCCGTCAACTCCCGATCAGTCATCCTCCGCCCGTCCGCTGTCCGGAGCCGCCGCCCAGGCCGCCCTGCAGGAACTCCCCCGGGCCCAGGTGCTCATCATCGGAGCCGGGATCAACGGCATCGCGACCTTCCGTGACCTGGCGATGCAGGGCATCGACGTCGCGATCGTCGACAAGGGCGACTACGTCTCCGGCGCCTCGTCGGCCTCCTCCCACATGATCCACGGTGGTGTGCGCTACCTCGAGAACGGGGAATTCCGCCTGGTCAAGGAGTCGGTCGAGGAACGCAACAGCCTGCTGAAGATCGCCCCGCACTACGTCAAGCCCCTCAAGACGACCATTCCGATCTACTCCACCTTCTCCGGGGTGATGTCGGCGCCGATGCGCTTTCTCACTCACCGCCAGGGTGCGGCCCAGGAACGTGGCGCCCTGCTGATCAAGATCGGCATGATGCTCTACGACTCCTTCTCCCGCGACGGCGGCACGGTGCCCCGGCACGAGTTCCTCGGCAGGAAGGCATCGCTCAGACTGCTGCCGCGCCTCAACCCGGGCCTGAAGTACACCGCCACGTACTACGACGCCTCGATGCACGACCCCGAGCGCCTCGCGCTCGACGTGCTGGCCGACGGCCTGGCCGCCGGTGCGCACGCGCGCAGCGCCAACTACATCGAGGCCATCGGTATGGATGCCGCGGGCGTGCGTCTCCGGAACACGGTCACCGGCGCCGAATTCAGCTTCGAGGCCGTCATCGTCGTCAACACGTCCGGGCCCTGGACCGACCTCACAAACACGGCCCTCGGTCAGACCAGTACGTTCATGGGCGGCACCAAGGGGTCGCACATCGTGCTCGACAACCCGGAGCTTCTCGCGGCAACGGGTGGCCGCGAAATCTTCTTCGAGCACAAGGACGGCCGCATCGTGCTGATCTACCCGCTTGCGGGTCGGGTGCTGGTCGGCACCACCGACCTCGAACACGACATGACCCAGCCCGCGCTCTGCACCGAAGGCGAGGTCGACTACTTCTTCGATCTCGTCAAGCACGTCTTCCCGGATGTGGCCGTCAACCGCTCAGAGATCGTCTTCCGGTTCGCCGGTGTGCGCCCGCTGCCCCGGCACGACGACGAGGCGCCGGGGTTCGTCTCCCGCGACTACCGCATCGAGTCCCGTCCACTCGGTGCCCGACCGGGCACCCTGCTCAGCCTCGTCGGCGGCAAGTGGACGACGTTCCGGGCCCTCGCCGAGCACCTGAGCGGTGACATCCTCGCCCTGCTCGGCCGCACCCGGGTCGTGTCGACGGCCGGCCTCCCCATCGGCGGCGGCCGCAACTTCCCGGCGACGGATGCCGCGCACCGGGTCTGGAGCGCCGCGAACGGCGACGAGGTCGGCGCCTCGAGGGCCGACGAGCTGCTGACCCGCTACGGCACCCGCGCGGTCGACGTGATCGACTTCATCACCGCGGAACCGGACGCAGTGCTCCAACACCACGCCGACTACTCCCGTCGCGAGATTGAATTCCTCGCGGCCACAGAATCCGTGGTGCACCTGACCGACCTCGTGCTGCGACGAACGAGCATGGCCTTCCGTGGTGAGCTCAGCCTGGCGCTGCTCGAAGAACTCGCCGGAGTCCTCGCTCCCGTCCTCGGCTGGGATTCCGCGCGCGGGGCAGCCGAGCTCGACCTCGCCGTCGACGTGCTGCGCGACCGGCATGGTGTCGACCTCACCACGGTCGACGCGGCATCCGCTTCACGCGCGTAGGCGACGATCTGCACAAACGTGCACGGTTGAATGCACCATTGGCCGCGCAGAGTCGATAGGTTTCTCGAGATTCGTTTTGCAGCCATAACCGGCCCAAACACTGTCTCATTTCCAGCGTCAACAATTCGGCTTCACTGAACAAGGGTGTCACTGTGGACAATCTCGGTATCGTTTTCCTCTCGGAGCTGGTGGGCACGGCCCTGCTCGTCCTCCTCGGCTGCGGCGTGGTGGCCAACGTGGCCCTCGCCAAGAACAAGGGGTTCGGCGGTGGTTTCCTGATGGTGACGATCGGGTGGGGCCTCGCGGTCTTCTCCGGCGTCATCGTCTCCTACAACTCCGGTGCTCACCTCAACCCCGCCGTCACCCTCGGCCTTGTCGCATCGGGTGCGACGGAATTCGGCTCCGGCGTTCCGGTCAACGTCGTGTCGGTGCTCACGTACATCGGCGCGCAGATGCTGGGCGCCATCATCGGCGCTGTCTTCTGCTGGCTCGCGTACAAGCAGCACTTCGACCAGGAACCGAACCAGGCCAACAAGCTCGGCGTCTTCTCGACCGGTCCGGCCATCCGCTCCTACGGCTGGAACCTCGTCACCGAAATCATCGGCACGTTCGTGCTGGTGTTCGTGATCATCGCCTTCGGCGGCGGTCGCCAGGGCGTCAACGGCGGGCTGGCCGCGCTCGGCCCGCTTCCGGTGGCCCTGCTCGTGATCGTGATCGGCACTTCGCTCGGTGGGCCGACCGGGTACGCGATCAACCCGGCCCGTGACCTTGGTCCGCGCATCGCGCACTTCATCCTGCCGATCAAGGGCAAGGGCTCGTCCGACTGGGCGTACTCCTGGGTGCCGGTCGTCGGCCCCATCATCGGCGGGGTGCTGGCCGGCCTCGTCTCGACCGCGCTCCTGCCGATCCTCGCCTAGCGCGGCATCCGCCGGTGGCGCCGGCGGGGCGGATGCCTCCCCGGACATTCCCACACAGCTTTCACCTCACCCGCTTAACCTGACACACACACGAATAACAAAGGAGTTATCAATGGCTGACTACGTCATCGCGATCGACCAGGGTACGACCAGCACCCGGGCGATCATCTTCGACAAGGCCGGTTCGATCGTCTCGAACGGCCAGCTCGAGCACGAGCAGATCTTCCCCCGCGCCGGCTGGGTCGAGCACGACCCGATGGAGATCTGGAACAACACCCGTGAGGTCATCGGGCAGGCGCTGTCCAAGGCGAACCTGACCCGGCACGACATCGCCGCGGCCGGCATCACCAACCAGCGCGAGACCGCCGTGGTCTGGGACCGCACCACCGGGCTCCCCGTCTACAACGCGATCGTCTGGCAGGACACCCGCACCCAGCCCATCGTCGACCGCCTCGCCGCCGACGGGGGCGTGGAGCGCTTCAAGAAGCAGGTCGGCCTGCCGCTCGCCACGTACTTCTCGGGCACGAAGATCGTCTGGATCCTCGAGAACGTCGAAGGCGCCAGGGCCAAGGCGGATGCCGGCGAGCTGATGTTCGGCACGACGGACTCCTGGGTGCTCTGGAACCTCACCGGCGGCCTCGAGGGCGGCGTGCACGCGACCGACGTCACCAACGCGAGCCGCACGCTGTTCATGGACCTCGAGACCCTGCAGTGGGACGACGACATCCTCGCCGCCTTCGACGTGCCCCGGTCGATGCTGCCAGAGATCCGCTCCTCCTCCGAGGTCTACGGGATCGCGAGCGGCCAGAGCCTGCTGCGGGAGACTCCGATTTCGGGCATCCTCGGCGACCAGCAGGCCGCGACGTTCGGCCAGGCCGCGTTCGACCAGGGCGAGGCGAAGAACACCTACGGCACCGGTAACTTCCTGATCTTCAACACCGGCACCGAGATCGTGCACTCGAAGAACGGGCTGCTCACGACCGTGGGCTACAAGCTCGGCGACGGCGAGACGCACTACGCGCTCGAGGGCTCGATCGCCGTCACCGGAGCCCTGGTCCAGTGGCTGCGCGACAACCTCGGCATCATCGGCTCGGCCTCCGAGATCGAAGCCCTCGCCCTCTCCGTCACGGACAACGGCGGCGCCTACTTCGTTCCC
>NZ_SOFK01000055.1:0-28017 GCF_004402675.1 Cryobacterium sp. MDB2-A-1
ACAGATCACGACGGGGTGGACGGCGGGGCATTCCGTCGATCACACCTTTGCGAGCGTCTGGGACCAGGGTGTGATGCTCGCCGGGCGCCGGTCCTGGTGACGGATCGCCGCCGACCTCACCGATCAGAGCACCCGCCCCGTCGTGCCCACCGGGCGTGGGTCTCGAACACCCCGCCAGAAGCCGGTGCTGGTAGCGACCGGGCCTGGGCAGGTGTGGTCCTGGGACATCTAATGCCGACGTCGGTATTAGATGTCCGCCACCCAGAGACAGTCCGGTGCTGGCGCGGTGAAGTGCCGCTTCACGAGGTCCTCGGGGCGTTCCGCGAGGGGGCCGGGAATCGTGGTCCGGGGGCTCTTCGAGCGTCGCACCCCGCGTAGGCCCTCGCGGCGCATCAGGCGTTCGACGGTGCAGCGGGCCACCGGGTGCCCGTCGCGGCGGAGTTGCACGCGTGCACCTTCCGAGCCCCGTAAACACCGAAGTTGTCCTTGTGCACGGCATGGATCCGGGCCGCGGTCACCG
Organism: Cryobacterium sp. MDB2-A-1; assembly: GCF_004402675.1. NCBI lineage: Bacteria > Bacillati > Actinomycetota > Actinomycetes > Micrococcales > Microbacteriaceae > Cryobacterium > Cryobacterium sp. MDB2-A-1. Next base: position 521 of record NZ_SOFK01000055.1, read on the forward strand.
CGTCGGACACGGACCGTTTCGAGGGCGGCCGGAACTTCGCCGCGTAGTAGCTTGACGGGGCGACCTGCAACTCCCGGCAGATCGGCTCGACCCCGAACTCGCTCTTCTTCTCGTCGATGAACATGACTACCTGATCGAGGGGCGGTCGAGCTCCGCCGCGAAGAAAGCCGACGCACTCCGCAAGATCGCGTTCGCCCGCCGCAACTCTCGGTTCTCTCGCTCGAGCTCCAGCAGCCGGGCCGCCGTGTCCGTCATCACGCCCGGCCGGGTGCCCGTGTCGATCTCGGCCTGCGCCACCCATTTCCGCAGCGTGTCCGCCGACAAGCCCAGCTGCTGACCGACCCGGGCGCACGCGCCCCGTCGTCCGCCGGCCTCGCTCTGAGATGCGAGCACCAGACGCACAGCCCGCTCCTTAAACTCCTCCGGGTACTTCTTATTCACCATGATTCTCAACCTTTCAGGGGATCAAGAACTTCCATTAAACCTGGATCCACCGATCGGTTTGGGGCTTGGGTCGGATTCTGATTTGACCCGGGTCAGGGTTGTCGGGCGCGGTTGAGTGCGGGGCCTCGCTGCCCGTGGTGTTCCACTCGTGGTCCTGATCGCTTGGGTCGGGGGTTTTGTCGTCAGCTGGGAGCGGGTCGGGGTCGCTCGGTGCTGTGGCGGAACAGGGCGGTCCACGCGGTTTCCCATGGCCAGTGCTCCGGCAGGTGAAGCATGATGCGTCTGGCGGATGATGCGATCCTGGCTGGGACGGTGACGAGTTTTCGGCGGATGGTGGCCGTGGTCGCTTTGGCCAGCCCTGCGCCGGCGATGGTCGCCGCGGCGCGGGTGAGGTTGAAGGCCATCACGGCCAGGCGGCGTTCGCGGTGAACACGCCAGAGGGCAGGTGTGCGAGGGCGCTGTTCTTCAGGTCCGCGTTGACGAGCTCGATCACCGCGTGAGCGCGATGGGTTTTGTCCGCGGCGACCGTGGGTAGGTCGCTGGTGGTGAAGAACGTGTGGAAGCGGTGCGTATCAAAGAGGGTGGGGTGCTCGAGGTCTTTCTTGTTCAGTTCCGGGATTCGCCGCACGACGAGGCGGCCAGTGATGTGCTCGCTCTTCTTCCGGGACGTGAACGCGGTGAACGGTATCTCGGCGACTTCGGCCGCGCTGATCCAGGCTTTCGTGGCCTCGTCGTAGATAGCGTCGGTGTATTCGATGGCCTCCCAAGCGGTATCGGGAATGGACGTGATCGCGCGTTTCACGGCCGGATCCATCCGGGCCGTGACTGACACGGCCGCGCCCGCAGTGATCGCCGCGCTCATCGTGGCGTAACCGTAGAACGCGGAATCGGCCCGGAGCAACACTCGGGCGGAGGCCAGGCCATTGAGACGTTTGATGGTCGCGAGGGCGTCGCGAACCATCCGAGCCGCTCCGCGCGGCGACCCGCACGCGCCCCGCCGTAACCGCTGCCCGACAATGATCGGCGCGGACGCATCCGTCTTCACCGTCGCGAGGAAAGCATTGATCCCGCGAACCCCGGAGTATCCGTAACCGGAGCCTTGTTTTTGATGACCGTGTACTTCGATGATGGTGTCATCAATATCGAGGAACACGTAGCCGGCGGCGTCGGCCTCCTTCACAAGGAGCGGGGCTTGGATGGCGAGGCCCTGGAGGAACCGGGACGCGACCGCATCAAACTGACGCACATGGCCGAAAGAGAACGATCGAAGGAACGACCCCAGGGTCGAGGGTGCGTAACAGGAGCCAAAGACCTTCCGCATGCCGCCGTGACGCAGCACCGCCATGTCATCGATGGAATCAGCGCCGGCGACCATGCCGCCCACGAGGGAGGCGACCTTCAACCCGGCGTTGGCGCCCTTGTCCATCGGAACGCTCAACCACTGGTCGGCCAGACGGTGCAGGCCCGCTTCCTCGGCGAGTGCCAGGACCGGGACCAGACCCGCAGCCGACACGAGATTCGGGTCATCAAATGACGCGGAGACAGCCCGCACGCTGTGGGAAACTTGCATCTACGAGATGCCTTTCTTCTCGGGACGATTTGCACTGTCGTAAGTACAATTTTCCCTGACAAGCCAGGCATTCTCGGTTTAACGCGCCGTTAGATCCCCACCCCGATCGGTGGATCGAGGCTAAACCCGGGGCGCGACATTGCAGGGGTGCCTGGGGAACACCGGCTTGCTCTCCGAACAGCACAAATACTGCGGCGCCCGCCGCTACGAGGGCCTGAGTCCTCAGCCCAGCCGTTCGTGAGCGAAATTGACGTTCGAGACCGATCATCAGGCCACACCCGGTGGCTAGAAGCAGGCGAAGCGCGAATTCAAAATCCGTTGGGTTCACAGCCACTCACTCTTCTTTGTATGTTTTTTAGAATGTGACGGTGGGCAGTGTTTGTCTGATGGGGTGGTCTTGGGGGGCTTCGGATTCGATGTAATTGCAGATCGCGACTATTGCTTTGTCTTGTTGTGTGAGGTGGCGCTGAAGTCTGCGGCATTCATGGACGACTGCTTCTGCGTCAAGGTAAGTCTGCTCGGCGCGTTGGGTACCGGCCCGGCCGAGTACATCTTGCCCGACCATGATGACGAACATGAACACCAGTTGGAGGAGGCTGGAAATAAAGAGGAGAAACGCGAATGGGTAGGGGTCGAAGGTGATGATTCCGGTCAAGGCCAATCCGATCCACCCAAACTGGAAAAACACAGCAAAATAGAAAGCCCACATTGTGCTGACGGCCCTTGTACTTGCGGCAGCGATACGACCATTGAGTCCCACATATTGCTCCCCGACCGTAGTCGGTTTTATCGTCTCCCGTTCCTTCACCCGCGGGTGCGCACTCGATTTGACCAGCTCGACGCCCTTGTTGAGGATGCGGTCTTGTTTCACCAGGTGGGAATGCAGTGTGAGGACCTCGCTGAGAATCGTTTCAGCGTCTCTGAAGGTGCGTTCGGAACGATGATCAGAACTGCGGCCGAGTACACCCTGGCCTACGAGGATCACGAACACGAGTACCAGCTGCACCAAGTTGCCCAGGAACAGTAGGAAAGGGAACGGGTAAGGGTCAGTCTTATGTAACGGTCCGACGCTGGCCAGGACAATCCAGACGAAGACGAAAACGATAGTGATGTAAACGGACCACATGGATCCGACCTTGCTGGTGAGAAAAAGTCCAAGTCGAGCATTTAGGCCAAGATGTGCATCCTCACTGGCCGCAGCAGCGTCAGTGGGCGCCGTTCTCTTGGAAGGTCTCAATTCGCGGGTGTGGTCCATGATGAATATTGGCTTCGTTGGGCACCACTTGTGGTGCGGTTGAGCCCCACTGTTGAGATGCCTGATTTGTATCGTTCAGCCCCACTGCCGGCGTGGTTGAGCACCACCTGAAAAGCTCCTCCCAGCATGTGATCGCCACATGGTGGCAGGAGTCCCGGCAATGGTACGGAAGATCAAAGCGAAGCAGATCCTGCAGCTGCGAAATCAGGGTCTGTCGCGACGGGCGATCCACTCCGCCCAGGGGATGTCGAAGGCAGCACCTTCCAAACCTGGGACCGAGGTCGGATCGAGGAATGGGCGGCGCGGATCGGGAGAGCAACCGTCACGGTGACGGCCAAAATCTTCGAGACCCCCTTCAGCGACGAGGCCGGCTTCGACGCGGCGCTGGCCGTCCTCCGGCGGTCGAGCCGGTTTATCCATGGCCAATTGGAACTGGGCGTAGGCGGCCACCAGGTTTGCCCGCTGGTGGACACGAGACCTGCCCGGTCATGGCACATGCGCGAGCATACATCCCTCGCCGCCGCGTAATCGATGACGGAGAGCGCCCGTGGTGCTGAGCCACACCACCACTGGTGCTCTTGCGCGCTATCGATGGGGCTCAAGCGCACGATCGAGTGGGGCTCAGGCCCTCGAATACTCACCATGACGCTCATGATAAGCGACGTGTAGATCCTCACAGACCTGGGTTCCCAGTGTTGGGGCGGCAGCTTGACTGGCGCTTGGGCTGGTCGCTCCCCACGGCCTAATTCCGCTGTCCGAAATCTCCACGGCAGCTCACTCTCGGTCACCATTACGAATTCGGTGAGAAAAGAACCGGAGAGAAGAAAACACTTCACAGCCGGTGTCGCCGAATCGCCTCTACGTAGCGCGGAACTGAGATCGTGTCAGCGGAGATCCGAGCCCATTTCCTCCGCCGCTATCTCAGTGAAATCGTAACGCTGCTCTGGATTCGACGATCCTTCACTGGGAGGAGCCGCTGTTCGAAAAGACGGCACGATCTCACACGGCGCCAGGGGTGAGGGAGGCGTGGGTTTGGGGTTCGCGGCGTTGCCAGTCCTGGGGCAGGGCGGCTTCGAGGGCGTCGTCGACGGTGATGATGCCGAGGATGTGGCCGCTTTCGTCGAGGACCGGGAGGGTGAGGAGGTTGAAGTCAGCCATGCGGGTGGTGACGTCGATGATGTCATCTTGTGGTGCGGCGTGAACGGGATCAGGGTCAGCGACTTCGCGGAGGGGACGGTGCGGGTCTGTTTGGAGGGCGCGGATGATACTGATCGCACCACGGAGTGTTCCGTCGTCGGCGGTGCTGTAAATGGTGGTGAGGGCTTCCGGTTGTTGAGTTGTCGAGGTGCGAATGAGATCAAGGGCGTCTTGGATGGTCGCGTGCTCCGCCAGAGCGAGGTATTCCACACCCATGAGGCCCCCTGCCGTTGCAGTGTGGTAGCCCAGCAGGGCCAGAACTTTGGTGTGTTGGGGTTCAGGGAGCAGAGCGAGGACTTCCCGGCGTCGTGCCTGGGGGAGGTCAGTGATGGCGTCGGCCGCGTCATCTGCCCGCATCCGGGTCAGAACAGAAGCGACGTCAGCAGTACTTCGGGATTTGAGGAGATGGGTGAGGCTGTCTTCGTCGAGTTCTTCAAAGACGTCTGCTTCGAATTCCGGGTCGTTGTGGACTTGAGTGAGGAGTTCGCTTTGCTCTTTAGCGTCTGCCGTTTCGATGAGGTCTGCAATTTGGGCTGCTTTGAGACGGCGTAATTTCCCAAACGGGGCGCGAACGAGGACCGAGGGTTCGTGGCCGATGAGGGCTTCAAAGGATTTCCAGTCCCGTGCCGGGTCGGTGGAGATGGTCTTCCGGGTGGACCACCAGTGGGTTTGGTGCACGTTCAATCCTGTGACAGCCCACGTGGCGGTGTCGGAGCTGAGGTAAATGTCGTGAGCACGGACGAGGGATGCCATGTGCACGTCGATGAGGCGGTGGCCCAGGACGTCAGCGTTGAGTAGGACCTCGCCCGGGCGGCGCTGGAATGCCCGCACGTTCAAGCGGGCTGTGGTGAGCTCGACTCGATTGGGTTCCAGGGCTGCGACGTCGGCGATCGGGACGTAGATGGTTTCGGAACCCACTTTGACCACGAGCGCGGTCACGAGGGGGTAGTCATCTCCCCTGAGGCGCACAATGACGTCAGCGAGTTTGCCAAGTTGTTTTCCTTGGCTGTCGACCACGGCATGGCGCAGGAGTTGGGAAAGACGCAGAGCAGATTTAGTTGTTGTTGGAACGGGAGAGTTAGACACAGTGGCTTCTTTCACGAACAAGGCTAGGTAGAGGTGGCGCGTTGTCGGGGCGGTATTGAGAATATGGTGCTCGCGGCTAGTGGCCCAGTGCGAGCTGGACGACGCGGACCACGACGAGGACCATAGCGAGGATCAGGTAGGCGCGCAGCACGCCCAATCCGATGGTCCGACCGGTGGAGAGCTCCGGGCGGGCGAGGAGGGTGAGGGGTGGCATCCGCCAACGGAGACGTTGACTGTGTTCCATCGGGAGCACCGCATCACCGGCCGGGCGTCGCCGGCGAAGGACCAGGGCAGTCGCTCCGACAAGAATTCCCAAGACACTGCCCCCGCCGAGGATGGACAAGATTGTCTCTCCCGTGATGTCTGGGAAGAGAACGCTGGCTGTGAGGATGATGGAAAGCATGACCAGCACGGCGACGACAACAGACGTGAACAGGTTCAACCATTTGCCGTTGACCCAGGGGCCCAGCACGTCTTTGTCGTTGCAGAGCAACAAGAGGAAGACCGTGGCTGAAGGTAGCAGCACCCCGGCGAGAGTCTGTACTCCCACGGTCAAGAGTCCCAGCGGCGCACCGGGAATCAGAACAATCGTGGCTGCCAGGCCGAGGAGTGCGGCGAATACGGCGTAGAAGCCTTTCGCTTCCCACGGTTTGCGGTGCAGGGAGTGCTTCAACCCCAACACGTCGCCCAACGCGTATGAAGTCGACAAACCTACTGCGGCCGCACCAATAATGGACGCGTCGATCAACGCGATCGCGAACATCACTCCCACGCCAGGTCCGACAAACTTGCCGAGGCCTTCTGCGACCCCGAGTGCGTCAGTGAAGTTGCCGAATTCGGGCCGGCCGGTGAAGGTGGCGGACGTGAAGCCGATGATGGCGGCCGCACCGACGATGACCATCAAGATCCCGATCCACAAGTCGACCTTTTCGTAATTCATGAACCGGGGCGTGATGCGCTTGTCAATTACATAGGACTGTTGGAAGAACAACTGCCACGGGGCGACGGTCGTGCCGACGATCCCGATGATGAGCAGCATCACCGTGGAAAGTTGGGACCCGGGTGGCATCCCGGGGAGCACAAAATTGGTCGCCATCTCGCCCAGATTCGGGCCCGACAGAAAGAAAATGGGGACCAACAAGAGGGACCCGGCAACAAGAACCATGCTGACGCGTTCGAACCGTTTAAAAGACCCGGTGCTGACGGCGCCGAGCACGAGCACGGCTGCAACAATTACGCCGGGAATTTGCGGGATGCCCAGATACTGCAAGCCCAAACTGATACCGATGAATTCGGTCACGATGGTGAGCGCGTTCAGGATGAACAGGTCAATGACGCTGAAGGCTCCCCAGAACTTTCCAAAACGTTCCAAGATGAGCCGGGCATGGCCCACCCCCGTGACCACCCCCAACCGCAACACCATTTCCTGGTTCACGTAGAGGACGGGTACCAGCAGCAGCAACGTCCACAGCAATGTGGTCCCATAATTTTGGCCAGCTTGCGTGTAGGTCCCAAACGCGCCAGCGTCGTTGTCGCCGACCATCACAATCAGTCCAGGACCCAGAATGGCCAAAAGGGTACGCAGTTTTGCCCGCACGCCCCGCCGCGGCGCATCATCGCCGAGTCGAATCGTGCCCATGGCCCCTTCGATATCGCCCACGTGCGCGGAATCCAGGACCGCTGACACGGGCCCGGTCGGAGGAACGAGGTTTGACGTTGTATCCATGGTGAACTTTCTGCAGGAAATGAAAAGACAGGATCCGGGAGCCGATCAAACGCGGCCCGACGAGGGCCGGCGATGTCGGGAGCACCGTGGAAACCACAGGGCCGGGCGAGAAAATATGACCTGGCCGGGCTGCGATCACCGGGGCACGCCACCAGACAGGCGTGTGCAGGCAGACTGCTACCTGGTGTGCGTGGTCGGCAGGAGGTAGGGTCTATGGCTCTCGCTCATTGACGTGCTCCCTCCGCTTTGCTCAGCGCACACGAAGAGTCCGACCAGACCGGCCGAGGTAACCTCTCCTCGTAAGACCTTTGGCACTTTGCGGCGTTAACCCGGAAACCGGGAGCCAATCGGGGCAATCCCTTGTTCCGGGAAAACCTGTCCTGACCCGGGGCGTCTCTGGACGTTGGGGGTCGCTGGCTTATATCCACAAAGGAGCCTCAGCTAACGAACGGCGCCCTGCAAAGATGACTGTACGCGGAGACCCCAACAGAAGCAATCGCGGCTGTCAATGTTCCACAAGCGTTCACCTTGCCGCGACGCTAAACGGCCAGCCGTATGGCGTCGCGGCAACATGGATAGCTTTACCTTGCTAGCGCGCGGCGTCCTAAAGTGCTCAACTCGACTAGATCCCCCCGGTCCAACCCTTCATTGGACCCGGAAAGACCAGAACGCCAAGGGCGAGGACCTAAGTCGAGACCAAGTCTTGAGGAAGCAGAGGACAGGGATGCACTCGTTCGGATCCCTCATCCTGCTGCCACTGACCGCGAACCAGGTCGCAGCCGGTTCCCGGTCTGATCCCGGGCGTGACCTTCCTCTCCGCACGATGACGGACCCGACGTTCACCGCCCAGGCGCGTCTGGCCGCTCACCGACTAAATCTCTTCCGGATCGCACCAGACATGGTCCTCACGCCCTGCGAACCGCGCTGTATCCCGCTCACTCAAGCGGTACTGACGGAACTGCGTCACCTACCGCGCGTTGTCCGCTCCGACCGTCGACTGGACGTTGAAGAGCCCTGGGATCGTCCCCAAAGCGCACGGCGCCAAGACCCCTCACTCCGGCCCGGCTGGTTGTCGCGAACCGAGTCGTCCCCCGAAGCTGGCAACACCGGTGACGCAACTTCGACCTCGTTCAGCCCGCCGAGCAGGCTCGAACTATCAGCAGACATTGACACCAAGAACGTCGTATCCACTTCGATGCGGTCGTTCGTCACAGATTTGCTCATGCCGCTGCTCTCCGACCGGCAAACCATACTTCTCATTGCAGATCCGCACGTTATTACTCAACTACGGATCATTCTCAACAACAGCCATGCTCGGCAGACCCGTGACGCTGAACTCCCGACCGGGCAACTCCTCCGATACGACTTCGACCGCAACCTGCACCCCCTCAACCCCTTGGGAAGCTCCCTCTAACCTGCGATCTCCAGTTCTCCACGCTGGTTGCCGCCGCTCCAGCACGACGCTGCCCAGCGTGCCCGCGATGCTAACACCGAGCAAACTGGCAGCTGAGGTACTGTCGACCGGTTCCCGCGCCGATATCCAAGTGGTGCTTTCCCACGAGTGGTGATGAATGCGCAGAAGTCGCTGGTCTGGGTTGCATTCGAGGACCCGAGGACCCGAGGACCCGAGGGACAAAAGCGTCGAGTTGCGGATATCGACGCCGGGACAAGGCCAACAGGGATGCGGGAGGTATCCGTGTTCCGGGGACTTTCTGCCCACGAAGCAATCCCTCTCCCCTGCTCCCGCCGGAAAATAGGCTTTCGCGTCAGACAGGTACCGTATCCGCGTGTCTCAAAGCGCTACTTCCGTTATGACCCAGCGTGGATTTCCGGGAGGGGTCGAGCGCCCTAGTTTCCTTTGCTGCAGGTTTGTTGAGCTGCTGTTTGTCCCGTCACGGTCGTCGGGAGGACGGCGCCCCCGGGGCCGGGCGTGGCCGCCTGTACAGGGGTGGGTGTGGTGGCCGGTCCAGTCTTGCCCGGCACAGGAGTCGAGAGGGAAGTTGGCGTGGGATTCGGGGCCGCGGGCGCAGATTTGTCGAGAACGGCTGCCCGACCGGGGGCACCGCTGAGCTGAATGGGCTGGTCAGCGACGAGAGCTGCGTTCACGACAGCAGCACCCTCCTTCTGCGGGATGACGCGGTTCACGTCCTGCGGGTCGGCCACAGCGGGGTACTGAAGGAAGACCATGTTCGCCAAGCCGGTGTCTTTGAGCGCGAGCGCAATTTGAACCTGAGTCGTGGGATTGGTCAAGGTGTCAGAGAGGACCATGTTGTCTGTCGCCGCCTTGGCCAGGGAGTACAGCATGACAGGGTTACCGAGGACGCCGCCCGTTTCGACTTTCCGGGCCAACGCGGCCATGAACACTTGCTGGTTGCTGATGCGGCCCAGGTCGCTGCCGTCACCGACACCGTGTCTGCTCCGCAGGAACGACAAGGCCATGTCACCGACGATGCTCTGCTGTCCGGCCGCCAAATGCAAGGGCGGATTCGTGTAGAGGTCGTCGATCGGGGAGGCCACACACACGGTGACGCCGCCGATGGCGTTGGACATCACCGTGACCCCGTCGAAACTGATCTGGGCGGCGAAAGGAATCTGAACGCCGGTCAGTTTTTCGATCGTGAGCACCACGCAGGAAAGCCCTCCGCGGGCGAGCGTCGCGTTCAACATCACCCGACTGGACGCCGACGCCGTCGACCCATCAGATTGCGGACACGCAGGAACAGGGATCATGAGATCCCTAGGGAAACTGATCACACTCACGTTCTGATGGTTTTTCGAAATGTGTAATAACAGGGTGACATCGTTATTGCCCGCACCGGAACTTCCCGCCAAACCTGCGCCCGTCGCAAAAGCCCCACCCTGCCCGGACCGGGTATCCGTTCCCGTCAGGAGTAGATCGACCCCGCCGGAAATGGCTGCGACGTCTACCGCAAGCGCAGCAGTGCTCCCGGGTGTGTCCGCGAGGTGGGCGAGATGCACGCCCGGTTTCACGCTGCGGGCAACATCCCACGTGGCAACAGCTGCAATAGTCCCCCCACTGACCAGGAGAACGCTCACAGAGAACACGAGCGCGACCCTCACGGTTTGCCACGGGCTACGCCGCTGCAACCGTCCGTGGCGAATAGGGGCACCCAAGGAATGCGCTCGCGTCCGAAGCGGTAGCGGCGGCTTTTCCGTCACGTTGACCCCGGCTTTCTCCTGCAGATCGGCGGCTACCCCGTCAAAAACAACACGCTTGCTCCGCACCTTATACAACGCGAGTAGGCAACTGCTGGGAACCCACCGAGCGGTTCGTGGCTCTGTCAGCAGCCGGAGCGCGGGGAATCGAGAGTGCAGCTGGGACCAGGCTGCGTTCGGGCTCGGTGCGGGAGTGTCCTTCGGGCCTTTCCCGGGTCGAGGGCCTTATATAGGGACGTGCTTCATTGTTACCTACGCGACTGCCTGCTGTCCTATCGGAAGCACCGTCATGTCCACTGACCGTCCCGCTGACCGCCCCCGTCGTAGGCGCCGTCGGCAGGTGATAACACGTTGGTTCGTGATTGTTGTGGTCGTCGCCCTGCTCGCGGGAAGCAGTTATGCGATCTATAACTATCAACGATTCGCTGCTGGGATCACGCATATTGATGCGATCTCCTCGGCGAATGCTCCGAGCCGGGACCTGGATGGCCAAGATCAGAACATCCTCCTCGTGGGTGATGATCACCGCCCCGCCAACGCCACCGCAGCCCAACTTGCCCAGCTGGGCACTGAGCAAGACGGGGGCGGGACGAGCACGGACACGATGATAGTCCTCCACCTCCCCGCTAACGGCGACTCACCGACACTGATCTCCTTCCCCCGCGACTCCTGGGTCGATATCCCCGGTTTCGGCAAGAACAAGCTCAATGCTGCGTTCGCCTTCGGCAGCGAGAACGATGCGGGCGACGTGGGCGGCGCGCAGCTACTCACGAGCGTGATTCAAAACATGACAGGGCTAACCATCGACCATTTCGTTCGGGTCTCCATGATGGGTTTCTATAACATCGCTCAGGCCCTCGGGCCCATCCAGGTCTGCCTGAACGCCGCAGTGAACGACCCATATTCCACCATCAACTTGCCCGCTGGCATTTCCACCTTGAATGCCCAGCAAGCGCTCGCATTCGTCCGTCAACGGCACGGCCTGCCCCAAGGCGATCTGGACCGTGAGGTGCGCCAGAGGTATTTCCTTTCCATGGAGGCACGCCAACTGCTCTCAGCCGGTACGCTACTTGACCCCGTCAAACTCCCCCAAGTCCTTGATGCGGTCAGTGCGTCACTGCAAACAGATCCCGGCCTGAATCTGCTCGATTTGGCCACCCGATTCGGCGGCCTGAACCCGAGCAACATCACCTCCACCACCATCCCAGTCTCCGGAACACCGACAATCACCGTTAACGGCGCGGACGTGTCCGTAGTGCAAGTAGACCAGGCCGCAATGCCGGCCTTCATTTCCGGCATCATCGGGACGGCCACCGCCTATACGACAGCAACCGCGTCACCGGTATCCGACGTTACGGTCACTGTTCTCAATGGCGGCTCAACAAACGGCGCGGCCGCCACAAACACTGCCACCCTCAAATCCCTCGGATTCGCAACCGGCGTGCCAAGTTCAACGTCCGCACGCCCAAACACCACCATCGAATACCCGCCAGGGAAAGAGGGCGACGCCAAGGCACTCGCCGCATTCATTCCCGGTGCCGACCCGGTCAGCACCGGCACTGGCACCGATATCACTCTCGTCCTCGGAACCGACGGCAAGCAGGTCACCGTGCCAACCGCAGCTCCAGCAGCTCCAGCAGCGCCTCCAGCCCCAGCCGCGTCACCCAGCGCAGGGGAACAACACTTCGCGGGCAACGCATGCATTGACTAACCCCTGTCCACCCCCGACCTCGCGAACTGCTGTGAGGAGGCCCACCGAACTTCTACACTCCACAAGACCTAATACGCTGAGGGAAACCCGATGTCAACAATGTGGACGGCCGTGACTCTCCAGACGAACGATGCTTGGGGCCAAACTTTTGTGGTCATGGTCAAACGTGACCAACACGGCCACGTTCCAACTGTCCTCGTCAACCCAATCGACACCGCCGGCCGCAGACTGCCAGGTATTTGGCTGAGCGAGGCTTCTCACCACACTGTCTACCGGCGCCTGTCAGAGAACCCCTCGCTCTAGGAGTGCGGTTCACTTTTTCGTTCAGTGCTCCCCTGCCGCTATCCCCCTCATGGTCGACGCCGCCACCACGCCTGCCGTGACCGTGACCGGGTCTCCTTCATGGCCGCATTTGGCAAGGCGGCGCCCAACCGAATCGTGAGGGAAATCTGCTGTACGGACGACCGCCGCGGGGTGTCAGTGAGTGAAGCCGGGTTGCTGCCCTTCGACCGGCATCGGCCCCTCGAGCCTGTCGAGGTACGCCGTCTCCTGCTCGATGACTGTGAGCAGGCGCGCGGCCAGGTCCATGCTGAGCCCGTTGCGCACAACGATCCGTTGCACCGTCATCTCCGACAGGTCGTCGGGCATCTGGTACGCGGGGACGAGCCAACCATGGGAACGCAGCCGGTCCGACAGGTGGAACAGGTTCCAATTCCGGGTGTGGCCGGGCGTGAGCCGCCACGCGAACACCGGGATATCTGAACCGTCATTCCACAGGGTGAAGGCGCCGATCTTCCCGATGCCGCGCGCAAGGAATCGTGCAACGTCCTGGGACACCTGCTGCACGGCACGGTATCCCTCGAACCCGAGCCGGAGGAAGAGGTAGTACTGCAGGAGGACCTGCGCGCCAGGTCGGGAGAAGTTGAGGGCGAACGTGGGCATGCTTCCGCCGAGGTAACTGACATGGAAGATCAGCTCCTCCGGCAGCAGGTCCTTCGAACGCCAGACGATCCAGCCCAGGCCCGGGTACACGAGACCGTACTTGTGCGCGGACGTGTTGATCGAGTGCACCCGTTCCAACCGGAAGTCCCACTCCAGCTCCGGCTGCAGGAAGGGCGCGATCATGCCCCCGGATGCCGCGTCGACATGGATAGGAATGTCCAGGCCGGTACGTTCCTGGATCTCATCGAGGGCCGCGGCGATGGCCGCGACCGGCTCGTAGGCGCCGGTGTACGTCACCCCCATGATCGCGACGACGCCGATCGTGTTCTCATCGACATAGCTCGCGAGATTGTGGCCGTCGAGGCTCGGATGCTCCTCGCTGAGGGGCACGAAGCGCGCCTCGACGTCCCAGTAGTTGCAGAACTTCTCCCAACACACCTGCACCGCGGAACTCATCACGAGGTTCGGCTGCCCGTTCGGCTTCCCGGCCGCCCGCCTGGCCTGCTGCCAACGTCGCTTCAGGGCCAGTCCACCGAGCATGCACGCCTCCGAGGACCCGACCGTCGACGTGCCGATCGTGTCCAGCGGCTCGGGCGCGTGCCAGAGGCCCGCGATCATCCGCCAGCAGTACTCCTCGATCGCGGCGGTCTGGGGGTATTCGTCCTTGTCGACGATGTTCTTGTCGAAGGCCTCCGTGTAGAGCCGGCGGGCGTGATCGTCCATCCAGGTGCCGACAAAGGTCGCGAGGTTCAGCCGGGCATTGCCGTCGAGCATGATCTCGTCGTGGATGATCTGGTACGCCGTCTCCGCCTCCATCGGCTCCGTGCCGAGCACATAACGTGGGGCAACAGCGTCCTCACCCGGGCGCGCGAAAAGCGGGTTGATCTCTAAGAACTCCGGATTGAACTCTGGGTTGGCCTGCATGGGGTCCATGCTGCCGTATCGGGCCGGGAATCGACCACAAACCGCCGGTGCCGGCAGCCCGGTCGGGGTGGCGTATGCAGTCGAGCTGCTCTACGGCGCCGACGGGGTGGTGTTGGAGGTGATGTCAAAAATGCTCGCCCTAGTCGAAGATTTTTCGTCGAGCTCGCGGGATGAAACACCGAAGATGAATGCGCGATGACCACCTACCGCCCTCTAACCCGCCACCGCGTCTCGACCCGCATCGCCGCCCTGCTCGTGGTGCTGCCGCGTTCGAGGACGAACAGGGCTTCACGCACCCCAGCCGCTGGGCCTTCTATCTATTTCCGGAGGTTCACAGAGAGGGGCGGTCCGTGGAAACTCTGGAGTGGGCGCCGGCCACGTCGACTTGGTGCTCACCGATGGTTGCCGACACGTCGCACGATACCGGCTGCGGCACACATAACGCTCTCCACGCACCCTAGGATTCAGGGATTAGTTGATGCGGCGCTTGGAAGACCGCTTCGCACGCTAACCGTTCAGCGGATCGATAGCGGTCCCAGCTGCCGTGAGCCTGTTTTGGATGTAGAAGGATTCGTGAAGTTGGGAAAATTGAGCGCACGCGGTCCGGCTTTGGTTGTGGGTCCCATGATTGCGGCCATGGGTGTCGTCTTCGGCGATATTGGCACCAGCCCGCTTTACGCAGCGACGACGACGTTTGACGCCGGTCGTTCCGATATCAGCGGACCGTCGGCCGAATATGTGTACGGGTCGACGGCGACCATCCTCTATGCGCTCACTTTGGTTGTCACGATCCTCTACGTGCGTTTCCTGATCCGGGCTGACAACCGAGGCGAAGGTGGGCTTCTCGCACTATTCGGGCTTCTCCGCCGGAGCGGTCTGAAAGCTCGAACCCTCACGACCTTCACTATTGTTGCCATGCTGGGTGCCGCAATGTTTTTAGGCGATAGCGTGATCACCCCCGCGATCTCGGTTCTGTCCGCCGTAGAAGGTCTAGAAGTGATCCAGCCGACCCTGTCCGCCCTTGTGGTGCCGATCGCAGTCGTGATCTTGCTGGGTGTTTTTGCGATACAAAGATTTGGCACCCGAACAATCGGGCGGCTCTTCGGCCCGATAATGTTGCTCTGGTTTCTTGTCCTCGCAGTGACGGGTGGCGCGTCGATCCTGGAGGACCCCGCGGTCCTTCAAGCGCTCTCACCGCACTGGGTTGTACTTTTCTTCATCGACCAGCCCGCGACGGCTTTCTTCGCCCTCGGCGCGATCGTTCTGGCCGTGACGGGAGCCGAAGCCCTCTACGCCGACCTCGGCCATTTCGGCCGACAAGCGATCACGCGCGCATGGATGTGGGTCGTCTTTCCCGCCCTGGTCCTCAACTATCTTGGGCAGGCGTCCTTGGCTCTGCGCCACCCGCAGGAGGCAACCGCATCCTTCTTCGGCCTCGTGCCCGCGTGGGGTCAACTCCCCATGGTCATCCTCGCCACGGCCGCCACGATCATCGCTTCCCAGTCTGTGATCTCAGGGACATACTCCGTCATCCATCAAGCGTGGCGTCTGGGGCTCTTCCCTCCACTTCGAGTAATTCACACATCGGAAAAGAACGAGGGCCAGATCTACGTTCCAGCCATCAACGTCCTACTTGCACTTGCTGTGCTCGCCGTGACAATTGGCTTCCGAGGATCCGCCGCGTTAGCCTCCGCATACGGCATCGCCGTCACCACCACCATCTCCATCACCACCATCGTCTACCTGGCCTGGAGTTGGGCACACTCCAGACGCCTCACGCCAAGAATTATCGCCGCAGGCGCAATCCTCCTGGTGACTCTCGCGTTCCTCGTGGCGAACCTCCCCAAGGCGACCTCGGGAGGGTGGCTCCCACTCGCAATCGGCGCAATCATATTCACAGTGATGGGCTCATGGTGGATAGGACAGCAACGCATCCGCGCCGCACGACGCATCGGCGAGCTCCCCCTCAGCGACCTGGAGTCATTTCTCACACTCGCCAAAGGGGACCTGTTCCGGGTTCCCGGAGACGCAGTGTTCATTACCCGGAATCCAAATATTGTGCCCGTTGCCCTGCGCACAATGGTCACTCAAAATCATGCCCTCCAGAAACGCTCCATCCTCTTGAGCTGGTCAACGGTCGACGTCCCCTCCACCGTCGGGATGAAACAACGAATCAACGTCGAAACGTTCCCCTCCGGAATCGTTCGCGTCGTCGCAAAAGTCGGATTCCTTGAGCAACCTCGGATGACAGAACTGCTGACCGAAGCTCACACCGTCGACAAGACAGCGCTAGTAAATTTCGCTTCCTCACGCGCAACATTCTTCATCTCCACCCCAGTACCCCGCTACAACCGGCGGAGCAAAATGTTTCGCTGGGCCCAAGTCCTCTTCCTAGCCCTCGACAGGCTCGCACCCGACCCCGTCGACGTCATCGAGCTTCCCCGAGACAGAACCATCGTCCTCGCCCGCGAAGCACTACTCTAAACTTCGGACCAACTCAAAGAAACGGTTGACGATCCCACAACCCCAGGCTGCTAACACTTGCTGAAATTCACGGCCACATCGTTGGGTCAGAGGGCGGGCAAAGAGCGATCGTCAAGGAAGATCGTCAACGGTGACCCTTTGGCCGAAGAAGAACGAAAAGGGTTGAGGGAGGCTCGCACGCATCTGGGCTCAGAAGGCCGTCAGGCAACGGCTGTCTAGTTCTGAGTTTTCGAGACGGAGCTCGCGCGGGAATCAAGCCCCGGGACGGGGGCCCTGACCGGTATGGAGCAGAACACGAAACCGGGACCCGAGCGCCTTTCTGGCAACACTGGTGATGGTTCGTTCCTTCTCCAGACGTTTTGTCTCGAGCGAGTACGTGGTGCGCTGAAGCAGATGGTTAGTGGGCGAGTCCGGAAACGAGGTTGATCGTTGTCGCTAGGACAACGACTCCCAAGACGTAAGAAAGCAACGAATGGCGCAGCGCGGTGATGCGGATATCGTGATTTTGCAGATTGGTGTCCGAAACTTGGAACGTGGCCCCGATCGTCACGGCCAGGTAAGCGAAGTCGGAGTACCGGGGCGGCTCGCGTTGATTGAAGACAATGCCCCCGGTTTCGTTGCTGTAGTACAGGTGCGCGTATCGCAAGGTGAACACGGTGGTGACCATCAGCCAGGACGCCGCGATCGTTGACAACGCCAAGGCGACGAGTCCGGCTTTGGCCAGTCCTTCCACGGTGCCAGCCTCAATGAGGATGAGCGCAATGGCCCAGAAACTGGCGATACTTGCGCACAGAATGAGTACCTCGGCGGCGAACCGGGATGGATCTTCTCGAGTGGCATATCGTGCGGTCTCAGAATGATCCAGTCGACCTACCGCTATCCACGTCCAGGACAGGAAGACGACCGCCGCCCCAACCCAACCGATAGCCGGCGCGAATGCCCATTTCACAATCAGACCAGAGGCGACGCCAACGAGCACGCCAACGATGAAAGCCACGCTCGCCCTCGTGCCAGCATGAAAAATTGTTGATCGAAAGTCCTGCACCTGCTCCATCCCCAGATCCTCGCACAAAGCGCACGATTTAGAACCAACTGCCGGTGTGTTGTCGATGTCCCCTACTGGGTCTTTGTCGCTAGCCTCCCTACGTCAGGGTGAGTTGAGGCCAGTAGCTCAGAGCAAGTCCGCCGTTTGACGTAGGGCGAGAATCAGGAAGTTCCGATGGGGTCCATGCTGTTCACGAGCATGGCGGCGCTCGGACAGATGGAACACGAAATCAAGCGAGAGCGAGTGCTTGACTCGATCGCTAAACGGCGCGCGGCCGGCAAGGATCTGGGCGGTCGCCCGCGGATCATCACCGACAGCCCGGTCGGCAACGCCCGCCGACTTATGGAAGGTGGAGAGCCAGCAGCTCAGGTCGCGCTCGACCTCGGAATGTCGCGAGCTACCTTCTACGGCCGAGCGCGCGCCTTGGGACTACTGCCAGATCAATCTGATGGCCAGATTCTGACACGCGACGCCGCCAAATTTAACTGATCGCAGGGCAACAATGAATTACACCCAGCGGGACGTGCCACCTGGTGTAAAGCGCAACCGTAGGACGGGCCACATCCGGGCACGGTTCAGTCAGAGTAGTCTGCAAAGCTCGCCAAAGCCCTATCGAAGCTGCAATAAGTACGCCATTCCGGAAAACGTCCGGGACGGATCACACTGAATGCTTCACCACACTGGCAAACGAGGCCCCAGAATGCCGCGGGGCTCTGCTCTTCGAACGAACGCCCACTGACCCGCCATTCGGTGGCCGAGACCTGTACAACTTTCAGATCCTCGAATCCGCCGGATTCCACACTGTGTTGCATAATGCGTCCTCCACGCTGAGTCCACTAATACGCTCTAAGTATCCGCCCAGCCGCCGCGAAACGCGAGCTATCGTCATGGCTCCCGAACCAATCCGAGCCCGCGGGCCTCTGCATATTCCTCCGCCGCGAGACGATGACATCAGCGTCGTCCGATCTCACGTCCCCTGAACTGTCTTCCGGGATGGTGGGGGTCAAATTGGGCCGAAGTACGGGCGCCGGCGTGATTCGCAAGCCGCTCGTCACGCCAGAGGACACTCAGCGCGTGCTGTTGCGAAGAAACGGCGGCCAGACGAGGGTTCCGTTACGGATGAGATCTGCGTCTGTGGCCACTCGGGCGTGAAGCGCCACTGTTTTATGCCCGCGTGCGCATCGACGTATTCGCCCGCTCGTCGACGAGGGTGTGCAGGCCGGTTCCTGCTACCAAAACCATTGAGTCCAAGCTTCAGCTGTCGCTTCGGCTGGTTAGTTTCCGATGAGGGTGTACCAGATGCCATATGCGCCCGCGACGCACATGATTGCAGTGGCGGTCCATCCCATGGTTGCGGCGAGCTTACCGTTTCGGTATTTGCCCATGATGGTTCTGTCGCGGGAGATGAGCATCATCACGATCAGGAACGGGCCGGCGGCGATGCCGTTCACGATCGCGGACAGCACGAGTAGCCCGATGGGGTCGGTGGAGACGATAGCGAGGATGGTGCCGGCGATAATACCAACGCCGAGGAGGGCGTAGAACAGGGGCGCTCTCCGGGGGGACCGGTCCAGACCCCAGTTCTTGTTCAAAAGCCCTGCCATCCCCGCAGCACCGGATGCGGCGAGCACGGGCACCGCGAGTACCCCAGAGCCGATGAAACCCAGAGCGAAGAGGATACCGGCGTAATTGCCGGCAATTGGTTCGAGTGCTTGGGCTGCCTCGGCTGCGCTGGTGACGGGGCTGTTGTGTGCGCCGAGGGTGGCTGCGGAGGAGGCAATGATGGCGAACATGATCAGCACACTAAACGCCATCCCGGTGAACACGTCCACTCGTCCATTGCGTAGCCGTCGGACCGCTTCCGGCCTTGGCCTCTCGTCCAGAGCCGGCGCGTGATCGCCGCCACGCTTTTCGGCGCGGAGTTCCTCGATGCGTTGCGCGGACTGCCAGAAGAACATGTACGGCGAGATGGTGGTACCCAAGACCCCGACGATCAAACCGAAGTACGCCGGTGAGAACTGGATCTGCCCGCCGGTGAGGCCTCGGGCAACGTCGGCCCAATCTACGTTGGAAACGAAGAGGACTCCGACGTAGACCAGGAGAACCATGCACAACCATTTGAAGATCCGGCCGATCATCGCGAAGGACCCCGCCATCACTGCCGCAACAATGGCGATACCGGCGATCGCGGACCACAGAAACGCGGGTCCCGCGTGCAGCAGGTTCATGCCCTGACCGATCGCATTCAGGTCCGCGGCCAGGTTCAGACAATTCGCAATGATCAGCAAGGCCAAAAGAATCCCGATCGCAACCCGGAATCCGCGGCTAAACCGTCGACGGATCAGCGCGCCGAGGCTCTGCCCGGTGGCTAGGGCCATCCGGTCGCAGATCTCTTGCACAGCCATCATCAACGGAAGCGTTAAAGGGACCGTCCACAACATGCTGTTGCTGTACGTCGCGCCGGCCTGAGAATACGTCGCGATCCCTGACGGGTCATCATCGGCGGCACCCGTAACCAAACCCGGACCAAGGAGACCGAAAAAACGCGAAACCGGGTTTCTCTTTCCATTTCCCTGACCGGTCCGTTCCGAGGCAATGTCCGCGCCCGGCAGGACACTTTCAGGCAATTCCTCGACGGTCATAGCGTTCCTCACGTCAGCGATTAAATCCGGGCAGCGCCGGCGTGGCCAAGGCATGCCATGGTTACAGTACCTTGCCAGTGAGTCCGGCCACCTTCGTCGGTGTACATTTCGGAATGCAGGCGCGCCGCGGAGAGTGTCGCTGTCCGGTCAGCGTGGGACCGCGGAGGAGATGCAATCGACTGACGGCCCAGATGATTGCGGCCAAGACAACCGTGGCCAAAGCGATGGCCAAAGCCTGGAGCGCGACGATGCGTTCCGCGGAGTGAGATGTGGTTCACTCGGCTTATGTCGGATCCGGGCAAGCGGGAGCCTCTAGAGTCGCATCCTGATGAGCCCCATCAGGGTGGGGGCCTGTCGACCCGGCTGAACTGGTTGCGCGCGGGAGTGCTGGGGGCCAATGACGGCATCGTGTCAGTGGCGGCGATTGTGGTCGGGGTAGCTGGTGCAACCCACGTGGTGGGACCTACTCTGACTGCTGGCGTTGCGGCGCTCATGGGCGGCGCGGTTTCAATGGCTTTGGGCGAATATGTGTCTGTAAGCAGCCAGCGTGACAGTGAACGGGCGTTGATTGCGACGGAGAAACGCGAACTCGCTGAAACGCCGGAGCAAGAACTGGAGGAACTCGCAGGCATGCACCAAGCGCGGGGCTTGTCCCCTGAAACTGCGCGACAAGTGGCGGGAGAGTTGACCGAACATGATGCCTTGGCGGCGCATCTCGCGATTGAGCTAAACATCGACGAGAACGATGTTGCAAGCCCGTGGAACGCCGCATTGGCGTCGGCTGTCTCGTTCATTTGTGGTGGGATCATTCCCCTGGCAGCGATCTTGCTCCCACCTGACGCATGAAGGGTGCCGGTCACATTCCTGGCCGTGCTCCTCGTTCTCGCCATTTCAGGGGCACTTGCAGGTCATCTGGGAGGCAGCTCCCGAGGACGGGCCACGTTCAGGATGGTCCTAGGCGGAGCGCTGGCACTGTTGTCCACGTTCGTAATCGGCTTGCTCTTGGGCTCCTCGGGTACCACATAGCCGCCCACCCCTCATACGTCGCCGCGCTCAGACATGGCAAGGACCGGACCCACCAAACACCCTCCCACGGACGACGCGGAACTCTCGCCGCACAACCTCATCCGTGACCGCGGTGAGGACGGGACTCACGACATTTCCGTTGCACATCCCGGACAACAAAATTGCGTGGCTCAAAATCGGAGATGCTTTCCACTGTTTTCAGAACGAGCACGGGATACCGGGCTACGATTTTCGTCATGGACGCAAGAGCGGGACGGTTCACGAAGAAAGCCTGGTTCGGGCCCAAGAAATACGTTGGTTGGGGATGGCGGATACTCAGCTGGAAAGGAGCCGTCGCGTCTGCAGCCTTCGTAGCCCTAATTGTGGTCTCCGGGATTGCTTTCAGAGGCTCTGTGGCAGGGGCGCTCATCGTCGTCGGGTTGATCGGCGCATTCTTGGTAGTCGCCTGGCTAACCGGCACTCCGCCGGGCGGTCCATCATCTGATCAGTCCTCAACGCCCGCGCCACCCACCAACGGCTAAGCCATAGCCCCCTGGTGGGACGACTCAACGATGAGGCGTTTGCGGCTCTATCCGCCGACGGGTGCCTATACCCACATGGAGCCAGGAACTTTCTTCGCCAAGTACATAGCGGTGTCGGCGTCATCGAGCAATGCGGCTGGGTCTGTTGTGGCAGAATCCGTCACGGCGAATCCAATGCTCACGTGCACAGGCATGAACCAGCCCTGGACGTCCCATGGCTTGGTGGTCGCGGCCACGACCCGAGCCGCCAACTGTTCGGCATCACCGACACCGCCGAAGTTTTCGCAGAGGATCACGAACTCATCCCCACCAAAGCGCGCCACCGTATCGGTGGGGCGCAACACGCTGGCCAGTCTCCTCCCCAGCTCGATAAGGACCTCGTCGCCCCCACCGTGCCCAAGAGTGTCGTTGATGATCTTGAAGTCGTCGATGTCGAGGTACATCACGCAGACCATTCCGCCGTTGCGCTCAAGTCTGACAAACGTGCGCGTTTCCACGCTGCGTTTTCCCCGCCCGCCGGGACGTCTGACTACCCCTACGACCGTGTCTCGGTGAACATCTAACCCGGCACAATACTAAACGACCTCATCCATCGCCACCCTCCACCATTAAGCACCACCATCACAGGTGTTTGCCGGAGGAGGGTCGTCAGTCAAGGACTCTGAAGTTCGCGCTCAAGGCAGCACGACCGGGTGCCCACAACCCTCCACGCCACACTGTTTTCCGAGCTCACGGGCACCAAGGCCCATCGACGCCCAGCCCGGCAAACACGCCACCAGAATCCATCCCGAAGACGGTCAATACAAGAGGTGACCACCTCCCGATTCTCATCCGCCCAGGTGCGGCCGCGCAGCAGCCCCATGCTTACTATTTTCGATCGGCGTTAACAATCGAGCGTGTTCGTGCATCCGAGTGTACAAAACGGCAGGTCGACGCCGGCGCGTCGACCTGGTTCTCGTCGATCAATTCCTGCCCGTGACGATGAGAGTCATGTGGGAAGATGGCACAAAAAAACGAAGCGGAGCAGGTGTGAGCACTGGAATTGTGGTCATTGACATTCAGAACGACTACTTCCCCGGGGGTGCATATCCCCTCACCGGGAGTGAGTCCGCCGCGGTCATCGCCCGGGGCGTCCTCGACACGGCCCGTGCCATCGGAACCCCCATCATCCACTTCCAGCACCTCGCTACCGAACCGGATGCGACGTTCTTCGTCCTCGGGACCGCAGGCGCCGAGATCTACCCACTCGTGGCGCCGGTAGCGACCGAACACCACTTGACCAAGGGCTCCCCGAACGCCTTCATCGGCACCGGCCTCGAACAGCTGCTCCGGGACGAGGACATCGAACACCTCGTCATCATGGGCATGATGAGCAGCATGTGCATCGACGCCACCGCCAGGGCCGCGCTCGACCTCGGCTTCCTCGTTACGGTCGTGCATGACGCGTGCGCCGCACCCGACTTCGAGTTCGAAGGCACCGAGGTTCCGGGGGCCTTCGTCCAGGCCGCCTTCATGGCCGCGCTCCGCGATGCGGGTGCCGACCTGCTCGCCGCCGCCGACCTCCACCTCGACCAGATCCCGGCTCACTAGCGGCATCGGCCCGGCCGGGTCGACAACGCGACACGACTCAGAGGAAAGCCCACCGCACGCAAGGTACAACTAGCAGGCAGATCCTGCGAGCGTATGTCTTGAACGACCTGGGCCATCCGCCGTACCGAACGCCTCACCGACGTCGGCGCCGTCGCCACGGTCGGGTCCAAAGGTGATCGTTATGACAACGCGGAGGCCGAAACCTTCAACTCACTCTTCAAGGCCGAACTAATCCGCAACCGCGACCACCCTGGCGCGGCATCAACGACCTCGAGTTCGCCATTGCCATCGCCGAGCACAGCGACTGATTCAACCACCGGCGCCTCCACGGCAAGATCGGCATAATCCCCATATTGAATCCGAATGAGCTTCCCTTTTCTCCAATCCGCCAAACCCACCGCGCCAGAGGCGCACGAAGAGCCCCAACCCGTGACACCCAAACCGTTGAACTGAACGGCGGCCGGCCGTCCACGAGGCCACTTCAACCCAAACCGAAGAACGACCTCCGGCATTGGAACCCTCGAGCTCTGGCCGTTGTAGACGGGCACCCGAATCGGCTGTCCAGAAAACGATCAGACGGGCGCACTATCGTCGCGGGCAGATTGAAGAGAGGAAGCATCATGATCGCCGGCCGATTGCAGACCCGCACCTCTGAGGACATCGAGGTCCGCGCTTTACCTGGTTGTCAGTGGAGAGTCATCGACCGCCGCATTGCCAGAAACAATGCTCTCAGCCTGGTTGGCTTCATCAACAAGAACCACGGCCACTATGAGGTCATGGAATTCCTCGACCCGGTTGAGCGCACTATCTTCCCGAGTCGGGAGGGAGCGATATCATCTTTCGTGAACTCGCCATCCACCATCATTGACCGCAGCCTGTCAGAGAAAACAAACAGAACACTCATCTAGGGCGTGTCTCCTAACGGCTTGAGCCAGATTGTGATGGCCCGGAAGATGACTCCGCCCCGGTAGTTGACGGTCAGCTTGCCTTACCCGTCGAGCTCCATGCCGGCCGGCATCTGTCCCTCGCCTGCCGACCCGGCTCAACGTATACGCCGGGCGTTCCTCGAACCGCTCGTCTGGCATCGTCCCCTATGTACCCGGCCATGACGTTGGTGACACTTTCGGGCTTGTGAAGAAGGAGGACCTCCGGGCTTAGTGGAGGTATCTGAAATCTTCACAAGTCACGGAGGTCCTCATGGGTCACATTAACGCGCGTTTGACGATTCATGGAAAAGTTCTGCTCATCGAGCGGCTAACTGTGGAGAACCGGCCCGTCGCTCACGTCGCGAAAGAGCTCGGCATCTCCCGTCAATGCGCCCACCGCTGGCTGGCCCGCTACCGGGCCCAGGGTCCTGCGGGACTTCTCGAACGGTCCTCCCAACCCCGGTCCTCTCCTCGAAGGACGAGTCCGGAACGGGAAGAGCTCGTGCTGAAATCACGTCGTGATCTCAAGTCCGGGCCGATGCGCATCGCGACAGCGACTGGAGTGCCGGCCCGGACGGTGTCTCGGATACTGGCGCGACACCACGTTCCCCCGCTGGCTTGGTGCGATCCCCTCACCGGGGAGCCCATTCGTGCGACCCGTGCCACGACCAACCGTTACGAGCGCGAGCGTCCCGGCGAGCTCGTCCACATCGACGTGAAGAAACTGGGCCGGATCCCCGGCGGCGGCGGCTGGAGAGCCCACGGTCGCAGCGAACAGGTCCGTGGCCGCGGCATCGGATTCGACTACGTCCACGCCGTGATCGACGACCACACCCGCCTCGCCTATGTCGAGATCCACCCCGACGAAAAAGGCGTCACGGCCGCCGGCGTCCTCACCCGGGCGGCCGCGTTCTTCGCCGCGAATGGTATCCCAAAGATCGAACGCGTCCTCTCCGACAACGCCTTCGCCTACCGAAAATCCGTCGCGTTCCAGCAGGCCGTCGCAAACATCGGCGCGGAGCAACGCTTCATCAAACCGCACTGCCCCTGGACCAACGGCAAAGTCGAACGCCTCAACCGCACCCTCGCAACGGAATGGGCCTACAGCCAAGTCTTCACCAGCAACGACGAACGCGCAGCAGCGCTTGCACCCTGGCTCAACTACTACAACACTGAACGCATCCACACCGGCATCGGAACAACCCCCATCAGCCGAGTGTCACCAACGTCATGACTCAGTACATCAGCGGTTGTGAGGTCATTCGGCTTCATTCGGCGTTTTCTTGCGGTGCCTGTGCAAAAATGTCGGTGTGTCCTGGTCTGTCTGCAGCGAGCCGACGACCGTGGCGGGGCAACCCGAACGGCAAGACCGGACCGATGCAGACGGGGAAATAATGAACGAGAAGTCCACCTACCGTGCCATCTTCTATGGTGCCAACCCGATCGCGTCCGGCACGGAACGAGAACTGGCCTTCGTCGACGGCGACTACCAACAAACAGTCACCCTCGAGGTCGATGAGGAAGACGCCATTGTCCGCCGGGTATTCAAGCTGGGGCATGTGACCGAAGAACCGATCGCGTACCAGTACGTAGAAGACGTGCACGATGATGCGGCCGAACCGGACGTTCCCAACTAGGGCAGGCCGAAACGCCAGATCCGCGCCCCCGGGCTACGGCCGGGCCACACCGGCAGCACCATCAGCGGGCCGACCATCGACGCCCGGAGTACGGCGGCGATCGTCGGAAACGGGAGCGTAGCTTTCGGCGAGGTGGCCGAGGATGCCCGGGCAGGGCTTCCTGATGAGGCCGTTGATCCTTGTGTGCTGCACGTCCATGAGGCTGATGGTGTCGAAGTCGCCACAGAGAATGTTGGTCTGCAGAGCACAGGCAGTGTCGTTACTACGTTCGATGCTGAGGTTCTCAAATCACAGGTGCCTGATCCGGAACGCTCGGCACGGTGCGGGTGTGGTGGTCCTGGTGGTTTCTCACTTTCGGTCGATTGCTTTTTTGCCTTCCCGCGGAAGAAGCGATATCAAGTGTGAGCGGGTACGTGCCCGGAATTTCAGGTGAAATAAGCCGAAAGCGCGTCCAAAAATCTGGGCACGGCCTTCCATGCTGCGCTGGCCCGATGGCTGCGTTTGTCCGCACTATGGAAGCATCAATGGATGGCGGCCGCCAACTCTCGTTGGAAACGTGGCGGCTACGACCGGAAGGTGTCCGTGACGGCGGGCACGAACTCCGACATGACCAGAACCCCGCTTAAGCTCTGGTTCGCTTTCGCGTGGCGGATGGTCGGAGACAAGATCGGAGTAACAGCAATCCAAGTACAGCGGGAGCTGGAACTGAGGTCGACCCAGACGGCCTGAATAGTGCCCACCGGTATCGGTCCGTAACGGTTCGTTCGTCCAGCACGATCCGTCGCGCGGCGACGTTAAGGTCGACGAGTCAATCTTTGGTGGCTTCGAGCCGGGCATACGGGGCCGTAGATCGACCAGAAAGCTTCTGCCCGCCGCCGCGGTGGAACGCAGACCCATAATTCAGGGCGCCAGCCACGTCAGTCTCACTGCTTTCCTCCAAGCCAACATCGAACCAGGTAGCCATGTGATCACCGACGGCTGGTCTGCGTATCCGGCTGGACACCCGGTCGCTACGACCACACCGGCATTCCCATGCCTGCTTCAGGCCTCCCTGCGCACGAGGTACTCCCGGGCTTCCACCACATGTTCTCTCTGGTCAAGAGGCGCTGATGGAAACGACTCATGGTTCGGTCGTGGCGAGCATCTACACGCCTACGTCGACGAATGGGTATTCAGGCTCAATCGTCGGAGTGCCCGCAGCCGTGAACTCCTGTATATTCGACGCTCGTTGAAAAGTAGGCCGCCGGCGCCCTATTACTCGATGCGCGAAGCTGGCCGAAAGCGTCCCAGGCCGATCCCAATGCGCGGCCGCCACCAACGTCCACCGAGCCTCGACATCGGGCACCCAGAACTTCCTTGGTGCAACGAAACATTCTAAAGCCAGGTACCTGAACAGAAAAGTAGTCTCCTGAATTCGGAACGGGACGCACTGACTTTTCCGGTCGAGAGTTGCCGGTGTGGCGGGCACTCTCGACCGGAAAGGTCTCAATAGGGCGAGCTAGAGGACGTCCTCGTCCACCCA
The DNA here is from genome assembly GCF_004402675.1 of Cryobacterium sp. MDB2-A-1. Classification (NCBI taxonomy): domain Bacteria; kingdom Bacillati; phylum Actinomycetota; class Actinomycetes; order Micrococcales; family Microbacteriaceae; genus Cryobacterium; species Cryobacterium sp. MDB2-A-1. The sequence goes on from NZ_SOFK01000055.1 coordinate 27,946, forward strand.
GTCGAGGGACTTGGTGATGGCCTTTTTCCAGTTGCGCAGCAGCCGGTCGCGTTCGGCGACGTCGAGCTTCGG
>NZ_SOFK01000039.1:0-3269 GCF_004402675.1 Cryobacterium sp. MDB2-A-1
CCTTACCGAACCCGAACATTGATCTCACACTTCTCGAACAGGACGCGGGCAGTGTGGACCACGTCGGATTCTCTTCGACATCCATGACCGAATTGGGAGTCCATTCCATGAACCGACCTATTACACGATCCAGCATCCTTGGTGTCGTTGCCATCACCGCATTCGCTGCCCTAGGCAGCGCACCCGCATTCGCCGACGCGACACCCAGCCCGTCGCCCACCTCCACGGCAACGCCCACGAAAACGCCACCCACGCTCACCAACGTGCAGGAATCAGCCGCCACCGCGACCGCGAAACGGATCACGTCCTTGAACACCGCGATCACAAAGATCACCGCCAACACCTTTCTCAGTGGCCCCGACAAGACTGCCCTCCTGGGCAACCTCAACAACGACCTCGCCGGCATGAACACCCTCGCGACGAAAATCGCTGCTGACACCGACCTGGCACAGGCCAAAACCGACTACGCCACCATCTTCACCACCTACCGCGTCTACTCGGTCTCCCTTCCCCAAGCCGCGTACACGGCACTTGCAAACACTGTCACCTCGAAGACGGCAGCGCAGCTCACCGCCGAACAGACCCGGCTCTCGGGCCTGCTATCAGGAAAGGACTCCTCTAAGTCCACCGCGGCGTTGCAGGCCAGCCTGACAGACATGACTGCCCAGATCGGTAACGCCGGCAGCGCTGTGGCCGGACTGGCCGCCGGTTCACTCGCCGCCACACCCGAACAGTACGATGGTAACCACGACGTCATGAAACCCTTCAAGGCATCTGCGACCACCGCGCGCGCAGCACTCAAACAGGCACGGACCGACGCCAAGACCATCCGCTCCGCACTCAAATAGCACCGGCCCGGCAGCGCGCCGGCCACTTCTGCCGTCGCGCTGCCGGTTCACAATAACTTGCCCTTCCGCGTTCTACGGATGCAGCGCCCGCATCGGAAGCCCTGCATTCTCGTTCGGCCCCGACTCGATCGCCCTCCGACTGGAATCGACCAGCGGTCGATGCCTGGGCGTTCCGTAGTCAACTGATAGAACCGAGACACAACCTGTGAGAATGAATTCAGGGCGCAGCAAGACCCTCATCGCGGGTGTCACTCTCCTCGTCCTGGGAGCCGCAGGCGGGTTCCTTGTCGTCCACCCGGCTTCCGCTGCCAGTCAGACCTCTCAGTCCCCATCGGACACGCCCCGGCCGGCGTCGGCCCTCGCCATCACGGGCACTATTGAGACGGTGCATATTCCGGCAACCGCATCCAATTTCACCGCCAGGGATGCCGAGGTATACCTCCCTCCGGCCGCCGTGGCCACCGACGTTCCGGCACTCCCCTTCGTGCTCATGATGATGGGCCAACCCGGGAACCCGGACGCGTCCTACATCGCTTCAGTCCTCGACACGTTCGCCCTCACCCATGACGGTCAGGCCCCCATTGTCGTGGTTGCGGACCAACTCGGTGATCCGAGTGTCGATTCACTCTGCCTGGACACTCCGGCGCACGGGAATGTGCAGACCTACATTGAGCAGGATGTCGTCAACTGGGCACGCGCGAACCTGCACATTGAAACTGATCGCGTCGATTGGACAATTGCGGGGTTCTCAAACGGTGGCCAATGCGCCATTTCCCTTGCTACCAAGTTCCCGGACGTCTGGGGAAACGTGATCAGCGCGTCCGGGACGACCTTCGCAGGCACGGAATCTGAGCCCACGGTTCTCGCCGACGTCTTCGGCGGAGACCAAGCCGCCTACGACGCGACAAAACCAGCGACCGTGATGTCGTCCACGCACTACCCCGATACCGAGGCCGTGTTCACCGTCGGGGCGGATGACTCCGTGATCGGTCCACCCCAGAAGGCGTTGAGTGCCGTGGCCCTGGATGCCGGCATGGTGACCAGCTACTACGAAGTTCCCGGCGAAGGCCACAGCGTCGGAGCGCTCCTCGGAGGACTCACGAAGGCGTTCGATGTTCTCGCCCCACGCCTCGGATTTCCGAACGCATCACCGCAGCCATAGTCCCGCACGCCGCTATCCGGCCAGCCCTGATCAGTGGACACCTGAGAGGAGGCGGATCCCATCACTCCGACCCGACGTAGCATCTCCGGCTCTGAGGGCACCTACCTATTGGGTCTTACGACCGCTTCGTCGAGAGTTCAAATTTCGCAAGCGTTGGTACCCTATTGGGGTTGGTACTGAGCACTAGTCCCAAATCCTCGGGTGGGCAACGCGACAGAACCTTCTCGGATCATGCCGCTGGCATCACTGGTCCTCACCAAGCCCCGTCCGCGGACAAAGGCACTACTTCAAACGCTCCAAACTTCAACCGCTCGATCGTCCCCAGGCCTTGAAACAGTGGATGGGGCACTCCGGTATCGCGATGCTGCGTTTGCGAGACCCGTCAGAAACTCCTGGATGGTCTCCGGGACCCGTTCGATTTTGCGGTGCGTGTCTGGCCCTATTTGCTCGAGTTAGTGGCTTCCGGGGTCAGTTGAGGATGTTCACCGCGCGGGAAATGACCAGGGCGAGCAGAATGAAGCCGGTCAGTGCCTGGTACGCCATCAGCATTTTTGCTCGGTGCGTGAGTGGCATAACGTCCGTGGGGCTGAACGCCATCATGTTTGTCAACGAGATGTAGGCGTAGTCCAAGTAGCTTGGCCGCCAGTTCTCGCCCCCTGGCGCCCCGTCATGTTGTGGGAAACGGAAGTCCACAGTCGCCGTCGCCCACTGGGCTGCGTCGCGACGCGCAACTGGACCTGACCGGTCCAGCTCCCAATACACCAACGAGAATGCAATCACGTTCGTAACCCAGACCTGCAGCGCGGTGAGGAGGACATCCGGACCGTTCACTCCCCCATAGAGAAGCTGTCGGACCGTGAAGACAACGGTGACTTGATTGGCCAGGGTCAGCAATGAGGCGAGCCCAATGGATAACCACCGGGACCATGTGGTCTCCCGCGATAGTCGGCGTGGGTTGAAGATCGTCAACGGGATCAGCAGAAGCAAACCCAACAACGGAATCACCCACCGTGGCAGAATCTGCACCTTCTCGGGAATGAGCAGATACAGAACCAGGCTCAGGATGATTGCGGCCAGGACCGGCCAGCGGTGCTCGTGCCTCACNCAGGCTCAGGATGATTGCGGCCAGGACCGGCCAGCGGTGCTCGTGCCTCACAATAGGCGTCGACGTTTCAGTCACAGTCGAGAGTGTAAGCGATCCCCAATCACGTCGACGTCGTCACCGGTGAAACGACTCTTCGAAGTGCCGACGCCCCGTT
>NZ_SOFK01000021.1:0-7290 GCF_004402675.1 Cryobacterium sp. MDB2-A-1
AGGGACTGGACATGGTGGGACTTCCTGATTCTCGCCCTACGTCAAACGGCGAACTTGCTCTGAGCTACCCGCCTCAACTCACCCTGACACGTAGGGAGGCGACAACGGTCGAGCCATCGACAACACCCCACGGAACTCAGGGTGTTGCTCTCACCACCTGAACTCGCCACTCATGGGATACGAGACGTAGGAGATCATCTGTTCCCGGGCGGGGGGCAGGTGCTTACGAGATGAGGGGCACGGGTTTTGTTACCTGCCGCTAGTCGAGACTTTCGGTACGTCGTTGCAGTAGCTGCCCATGGCCTGCTTTACCAGGGGATCCGATTCGGCAAGGCCTGCGTACCGGGTCTCAGTGGTCCCGTTGGTGGCTGTCGTGCCGTCCGCAGACATATTGACGTGGGTCCACTGGATGTCGTAGAGCCCGTCACCGCGCTTCTGGGCGAGGGCACCCTCGATGAGGGTTCCGCCATTTCGGTTGTTGCACGCAACACCCGTTCCGTGCTCTCCGAAGCCGTTGAGTAAAAAGCGGTATGGCTGTCCGTCTGTGCCCATCGTTGTGACGAAGCTGCAGTTAATGAACGCGTGCAGCGACGCCGAGCGCCCGTCATCCAGTACCGTCGCGACGATGGCGGGGCCATCCAGCCGGGCGCTCCATCCGCTGTGCGCGCCGGGGCCAGCGAGATCATCGGGTAGGAGCGCCGTGGCCCCGGATGCGGTATGGATGCCGTAGCTGAACGCACCGACCTCGGTGTAGAACTCGGTGTCCGGCTGTTGGTCGCCGTCGACGTCCCCGATGATCGCCGTCGTCGCGCCCGCGGGGATCGCGATGCCGTTCGGGATGCATCCCGCAGCGCCAGTCGCGCTGTTTCCTGGTGTCGACGGTGACGGCAGCGGCGACGGCGGGGAGGTCGACGAGACTGCTGACGGTGTCGCGGAGGTCGTTGGAGACGCTGCGGTCGTGGTGGTGGTGGTCGGGGCTTCAGTTGACGGCCCCGAGCCGGTGGGCGCACAGCCCGCCAGGGCCATGCCGACGGCGAGCGTGAGTAGAAGAAATGTTGACTTTGACATGTGGGAAACACCGTATCTATTGAGCAACGTGCACGGGCTACACGCTGACCGTACGGGATGAAGTCGTCCCCTGGTGCACTCGTGCTGAAATGTCTCGCCGAGATATTCGGCAACCTATCCTCGGCGGGCGATTTATGAAGGTAACGTGAGGTCGCCCAGATCGGCGGAGGCGTACCCGGCAAGTTCGCGGAGAAACGCGTCGTGATCTAGACCGACTGTTGGCGCAACGGTCGGAGGAAGTTCTGTCATGAAGTCGAAGTGCCCGACGTTCTCGTGAACACGGATGTTCACCATGGCGGGCGCTACCCCCAGCAGCTCGGCTGTCGCAGCCGGAGTGACGGTGTCACGGGTTCCCGCGTGCACAATGATCGGTGTGTGCACCCGCGCCAGAGCGCCGGGGGCCTGGAACCAGCCCAGCGTTGGAGCGAACAACACCAACCGCGATACGCGTTCTTCTGTCGGCACCGCAATCGGTTGGCCATCGCGAGTCCACGGCTGCCCGCCGGCGAGGCACAGTGCCGCCCAGCCTCCAACCGAGTGACCGGCGGCGATCACCTGAAGGTGGTCGTCACCATAGTCCGATAGCGCAGCCTTCAAACTCGAGACACGGCTCTGCAACTGTTCCGTGGTCACTGAGCGCGGATCGAAGCGTTGATCTGTGGGAGCTATCACCACGAACCCGGCACCTACAAAGCTGTCGAGCAACGTTCGGTATCGTCTCGGCTCGCCGCCTGCGCCGGGACCGAAGACGACGATGCCGTGTGGCGTTTTTGCAGGCTCAAGGATGAACATGCCAGAAGCCTAGTTGCGCAATGGCGCAAAGGTGATCGTGACAGCCTGAGCATCGTGCTCTGACGGCACTCACTGAAATTCCCCAGTTCTGCTCACTGAAATTCCCCACTCCGGGTCGCTTCTGCTCATAGAAGCGGGCCTTCCTCGATGCTGATGGTCTTCGACCACACACCAGCCCGAGAAAGGCCCTACTCCTATGCTTTCAGAGGAGGACGACGTGGACATCCACGCGCTCAAACGGCAGGGAATGACGATCAGTGAGATCGCCCGCCGCACCGACCACGACCGCAAAACCATCCGCGCCTACCTGGCCGGCCAACGCACCCCGGGAGTGCGTCAACGAGCTGAACCCGACCCGTTCGACGCGTTCATCGACTACGTCACCGCCCGGCTGATCGAGGACCCGCATCTCTGGGCGGCAACGCTGCGGGACGAGCTCGTTCCGTTGGGTTATGCACGGCGGTTGTGTTCTTCACCCTGTTCGCGTCTTCTACCGGCGGTTGGCCAAGTCCTATTCCAAGCCGGTGTATTACTTTGTTTGAGTTGCCGGTGGCCCGATACGCTAACAGGCCGCGGCAACCGTTGCGTCGATCCCACGGCTCCCCGTGCACGCCTCTCCCGGTTCAACCGGGCAGCGCCCCGTTACGCCCCGGAGTTGCTGTTCGTGGCCCCAGAAATCAAGTCGCCGTTGTTGGCTCGTTCAACTGCTGCCGGGTCGAAAATCGCAGCGGGGCGGCCGAGCAGGTAGCCCTGCACGAGCGCGCAGCCCGATTCGCGGAGGGTGTCGAGCTGGTCAACGGTTTCCACGCCCTCGGCCACGACTTCGATTTCGAGCTTCTGCGCAAGCGCGAGGATCCCCTGCACGAGGGCGACGGAGGACCGGGAAGGAATATCCATAATGAAGGTGCGATCGATCTTGATCTGGTCGACCGGCAGGGAATTGAGCCACGCGAGCGTGGAAAACCCGGTTCCGAAATCATCGAGTGAGATCCGGATACCGAGCTGGCGGAGCTCGGTGAGTCGTTCGACGACGCCGGGCAGGTCGATCAGTGCGCGGCTCTCGACGACCTCGAGGATGAGGCGTCGGGGCGAGATGTGGTTCTTGGTCAGGGCGGCACGCACCGTCGGCAACAGCCGGGGGTCGACCAGCGTTGCGCTTGCGAGGTTGACGGCGACGTGCAACGGTTCGTCGCCCGGCTGCGACCACCCTGCCAGCGCCGCACAGGCGGCACCCATCGCCCACAAGTCCAGTTTGGTGATCATGTCGGTTTCTTCCGCGAGTGGAAGGAATGCGGCCGGCGCCAATAGCCCAAGGCGCGGATGAGCCCAGCGGATGAGCCCCTCGGCGCCCACCGCCCTGATGCCATTGGCACCGGAAATATTGAAGACCGGCTGGAAGTGCAGGCGCATTTCGTTGCGGTCGATGGCGACTGAGAGCTCCGTTTCAAGCGACGGCTTTGACGAATCGGCTGCCGTCTCGCCGGAGACGGCGATCTGGTTGCGACCTGTCCTCTTCGCCTCGTACATCGCCGTATCGGCCGCGGCGAGGAGTCGTTCACCGCGCCCGCCCTCTCCGGTGTAGACGGCAACGCCAACGCTCGTGGAGATACGCAGGTCGCGGCCGGCGAGATGAAAGGGCAAGTTGAGGTTGTCGACGATGCGTCTGGCCATTTCGAGCGCCGTCGACTGGCAGGACAGGTCCGTGAAGAGAACTGCGAATTCGTCGCCGCCGAGGCGGCCGATAGTGTCTCCCGGGCGAACCTGGGAACGGAGGCGGGCGGCAACCTGGCGGAGCAGTTCGTCCCCGGCGCCGTGCCCGAGGTCGTCGTTGACCTTCTTGAAGTTATCGAGGTCGCAGAACATCACGGCAGTGCCGGTGCCAGCCCTGTTCTCTCCGAGCGCGTGGTCCAGCCGCTCGGCGAACAGCACCCGGTTGGGTAACCCGGTGAGAGAGTCGTGCAGGGACTGGTGTCGCACGGTCGCGAGCAATCTCGCGTTTTGTAAGGCCGTTGCGCCCTGGCTGCTCACCCCGACGATCCGGGTCATGGCCGCGCAATGTACCTCTGGCGTGAGGTGTCCATGCCATACGGCGGCCGCGATCCCCAATAGGAGATCGCCATCGAGCATCGGGACCACGACAACATTCGGCGCCCCAATGGCGCCGAGTAACTGTACTAGAAGAGGGCTGGCCTCGTCCGCCCTGACGAGGACGGGTTCGTGGTTAGTGAGAAGTCCGATCAGCTCGGGAGTCGTCGCAGCCGGGATCGGCGTGGCGAACAGCACCTCACGCTCGCCCGGCTCAAAGCCGTCGCAGGCGACTGCTTGGAGCGTCGCGAGTCCGGCGTCCCAGAGCAGGACCGCCGCGGCGTCGCACGCGACGATAGTCGGCAAGGCGGCCGCGATGATGTCCGCGACGCCGGTCGTGCTGCCGGCGGTGGCCAGTTCGTGAGCCAGCGCGAGCAGCGCCGTCGAGCGGCTCTCTTCCCGGCGGCTGTCCTCGAGCGCCGTGAAGAGGTCAAGGGCGGCTGCCGCGTGGCTGGCATAAGCCTTGAGGAGCGCCCGGTCCGCGTCCATGGGCTTCTGCCCCCGCGGGTACAAGGCCGCGAGGCGCCCGTGAACCTGGCGAGTCGACGCCACGTCGACGACAACGGCGGAACTGCCGAGGCTGGCACCCTCGAGCAGCCGCGCCGCGAGTTCCGCGGCTCGATCATCGGCGAGACCCGAAAAGTGCACGAGCGGCGCCCCGCCGTGAGTCGGCTTCACGACGAAGAGATAGGACGGCGCGAGGACCGCTGCTGCGGCGCGACCCACGATCCGGGCGAGCACCTCGCCGATGTCGTCGCTGCTGACGAGATCCGCCTCGGCCAGCTGTATCCGCTGGACCTGTTCACGCAAGGCCGCGAATCCGCGATCGGCTGCGCGCCTACCACTGCGCCATGACCACCAGTGCAGTCGCCGGGACCATGTGAGGTGGTACACACAGGCCAGATTTCCGTCCGACTGGCACTCGTCCTGGACGGTGTGCGCTGATTCCAGCCCGAAGATACGTGGCACGGCAGAGAACAGGCCCTGCGCATACTCGCAATCCAGCCGGGACGGAGCGTATCCGTCGTGGAGATGAAAGCTGAGCGTTGCATCCGTGGGGCTGATGGTGACGAGCGCGAGTGTAGACGTCGTACTGAATTTCGGGACCATCCTTGGGAGCTGGTTGTACACGGCGCGGGGTGATGCGAAGGCGCTCAGAAGTTGCGCAATGGCCGGATGGACCCTGTCCGCAGCGGCAGATTCGCCGATTCTGAACATTGTCCCCGGGCCGAGGGCTTCCGTCACGGCCTCAAAAAGCCGGATGCGGGTGTCGTAGCCGATCCAGGTGGAGATTTGCTCCAACTCCTCGACCGATTGGATGATCCCGGCCGCCGCGAGTACGTCGGCAACCAACTGGACGCCACCGCGCTCACGGACGAAGCGCAGTACCAACGTCACCGTCGCGCTGGACGTCTCACGTGCTTCAGCAAGCATTACGCTCCCACAGGTCACGTCCCGCTGAGTGGTGGAGTTTCTCAACACGGTGCGGGTCAGTTGGTCTAGCTTAGGCGGCGGCGAGTTCTGGGAGGATCACCGCCTCGTCGATGACCTTGATGGGGTTGTTCATGGTGGCCAGCTCGAGCATGGATGCTTCGGAGAAGTAGCGCCGTTCGCCGGCCTCCCATTCGTCGTGCTGCTCAATCAGAACCGACCCGGCCAAGCGCAGCAGGGCCGCGGCGTTGGGGAAGATACCGACGACGTCGGTGCGGCGTTTGATCTCCTTATTCACCCGCTCCAGCGGGTTCGTGGACCAGATCTGGCGCCAGTGCCGCCTGGGGAACGCGGCGAAGGCGAGCAGATCGGGTTGCGCGTCGACGAGCATTGCGGCGACCTTCGGGTGCGAGCGGCCGAGCATCGTGGTGACCTCGCGGAACTGTTTCTCGATGTGTTCGCGGTCGGGCTGGGCGAAGATGGTGCGGATGATCGACGCGACCATGTCTTGGGATCCTTTAGGGATCACGGCGAGGACGTTGCGCATGAAGTGGACCCGGCATCGCTGCCAGCCGGCGCCCTGGAACACGGTGCCGATAGCCTTCTTCAGGCCGGTGTGGGCGTCAGACATGACTAGCTTGACCCCGTCGAGGCCGCGGGGGGACTGCCACCGTCAGGAGGTCAGCGCAGCCTTCAATATGGCCTCGCAGTGGATTGCAGTGGTCGAGAACAGAGGAAACTTCGCCGCGTCGTTGACATCCAATAGGAGGGGGATCTCGGTACATCCGAGAACTACGCCCTCCGCACCGCGGTCGACCAATTCCTGGCACACCCCCAGGAACGACTCTCGTGTGCTCTGGGTGAAGATGCCGAGGGTGAGCTCGTCGATAATCCGGTCGTGAACGTAGCTACGAGTTGCTTCGTCAGGAGTGAGGACTTCGATGTGTTTGTCTTCAAACCGACTCCGGTAAAACTCTCCCTCCATCGTCTTCCTCACCCCGAGCAGGCCAACGCTGCTGAGTCCTGACGCCGTCACGGCATCGACGGTGGCGCCGGCGATGTCGATGACCTCGACACCCGTGTGCTGGATGATCGCCGGGACGAACCTGTGCAGCCCGTTAGCGCACAGGGCGATGACCTCGGAGCCTGCCTCGGCAAGTCGAGCGACAGACTCGATAATCATTGCCTCGCAGCGCGCCTCCGACGGGTCTTCGGCCTGCGCGTCGAGGAACTCTTGTTCGTCCAGGCTGTCGATTAGAACTCGTGCGGAGCGGTGATCTCCTAATTCGTCGCGCGCTCTGACGTTCAAGAGCCCGTAGTACTCGGCCGTTGAAACCCAGCCGAGCCCACCTACAAGGCCAATCTGCTTCATCCGACAAGAGTACTCGCCGGTAGGTGTCGAATTTCGGGTGCCGAGGGCAGGCCTTCTTCCTGGTACCTCAAAGGGCTCGTGTCCCGGTTAGATCCCCATCGCCGCTAGCTTCAGCTAAGCAGATACCCAGTACCTATGTTCGAAAAGTACGGAATGCGTTCCGATCGCGCCTAGCGGCTGATGTGCCGGCGCACGTAGAGCACCAGGTGATCGGCCGGGATCACAGCACGCGGCTGCTCGACTGCCGCCCAACTGTCCGGGGCCTCGACCGTGTCCGGCGTTGATTCGCTCGCGTCCCGGGGGCGGTGTGCCAGGCCCCAATTCAGACCCCCATTATCCGGCACCAGGTCACGCGGCCGCCGGCTACACCAGGCTCACCAAATTGCACGAGGGACACCGCCAGAACGGGCTAGCCGGCGACCCGGCGGCGACCAGCGGCACTAAGCCTCGATCCACCGGTGAGAGTCGGGGTTTGACGGCGCGTTAAACCGAGAATGCCTTCCAGGTCAGGAAAAATGGAACTTACTTAGGGTTCATTTTTC
>NZ_SOFK01000049.1:0-34149 GCF_004402675.1 Cryobacterium sp. MDB2-A-1
ATACGGGTAGACGCCCGAGAGCACCTTCATCAGGGTCGACTTGCCCGCCCCGTTCTCACCGCAGATCGCATGGATCTCCCCCGCCGTCACCGTGAGCGACACATCGGACAACGCCTTAACCCCGGGAAACTCTTTCGTAATCGAGCGCATCTCCAGGATGACGGGCTCGCGCGCCGCACGCCGTTCAATGGACATAGTTGTGCTCCTTGATTCAGGTGATCCTGATGGCGTCCGGCGTTGGACGTGATCGACGAGTGAGGCGGCACCGGGCAGCGTCACGCTTGGGTAGCAGCCGCCAGGAGTCGCAAAAAAACGCTCCCGGTCGACAGGTCGGCGACCGCCGGAGCGGTCCTTACTGCACAAGTTGAAGGCGGCGCCAAGCGGTGGAGGGCCATTGGCGAGATAGCGCCCTCAGCGAGCCAACGACCAAAATGATCTGCGCCGAAAGAGCTGAAACCCGCAGCACGCTCCGCACGTTCACGACAAGCGGCACCTGTGCCCACAATTCGACTCCTTTGTCCTACAGTGCTGACGCAAAAAATGGGTAGCAGAAAAAATCGCCGGCCCCGTGCCGGCAGCAAAAGAAGCCGGCCGGTATATCGGTTGGTCCTTGCGTCGTCACTTCAAGTGTGAACGGTCACACCAACCGTGATTACCATACTCCCCGCACTGGATCGCCTGTCACGCCAGGATTGAAACGGATTGTCTCGTTTTGATAACCGTTTTGAAAACCGCAACGGGACGCGCGCTTCAGAACGAGGCCGATCCGGTTCAGCCCCGCTGGATGAGCGACGGGATGACTCGCTTCCGGAATTCGGCCTGATCGTTGCCAGAAAGATTGCTCACCTAGCGCAATGCCACGGCAAACCAGTTCCGCGAAATCTTGGCGCACAATCGAACGAAGCCGACAACAAAACGACGACATGAAACCCGGGCCGGTTCAGTTCGACTACCTCAAACCTTCTACAACGGCCTCCTCCGCCACTCGAAACTCGGACACGTCACGTCAATCGAACACGAACGATGCTTTGACAGAGCCCCTCCCTTGCCGAATTTGAGACCAGCCTGGGAATCTCGGCAATAGAGCTCGTCAGCCGGGTGTCCAAACGCCTCGCCTCGGACATTCCATCCACGTCCAAGAGCCGAAACGTCCTCGCGCGGCGAGCCCGGCAGGAAGTCCCGCTCGGATTCGTTCGGGCAAAGTTGGGTGACGATTCGCCCGAGCGAGATGCTTATCGTGTAAGCGTCACTGGGGCTCGGTGACCCGGCACCTATCGCTGCAGAGGCGTTCGGTGGACTTCTCGTTCCCATCGGGGGCTGGCGGCAGCGGAATTGTCTTGATCTAGTTCTCAAAGAGTTGGCGCGGCTGGAAGAAGTTGGTTGCGACGCTCGTCGGTTCGACTGCCGCGACGCTCATCATCCTCCTTAGAGCGATTGGGAGCCATGGAGTCATACGCGGACAAGCGCTATTCGGCGCCCCGGTCGCCGTTGGCGAGTAGCCCTTGGCGGTACCGAGAGTCCGGGCAGGTATTAACCACTTTTTCTGGGTAGTTGGTACTGCGTCCGGGTCTGCGGTCTCCTGATCGAAGTGGTGGCACGTCGGTGTCGCCGTTTCGAACTAGAACCGGGCCAGTGTGAGCAACTACCGAAACCATGGAGCTCCTCTTTGAAGGGCGCAGCTACAACGACATCGTCGAGGCAGCGGGGTGTTCGCGGCGGGACGTATCAGTGGTCAAGAAGACCGTCGCCCCGAGAGGCCTCACGGCTGCGCTTGGGGAGCCAATGACCGAATCCGCCGTTCAGGCGATGTTCCCGGACGGACGCCAACGCATGTCAGACGAGTATGAACCACCTGACTTCAAAGCAGTACTGCGGTCGATGAAAGCCAACCGGAACGTCACGTTGCAGCAGGCCTGGTGGAAGTACGTCGGCGTTGGCGGGTTAGGGAAGACATGCCGCTACTCGCAGTACTGCCATCTCATGGCGTGAGGCTAACGGTTGGGTCGCGGTGCCCGGGCCTGACGGTTGAGTGGGCTCGCTCGGGCGTGATCTGAGGTTTCTGGTGGCGGGCAGGGTGATGCGTCCGGCCTTTGCTGGCGGTGGGCCTCCTACTACGGTCAGACCGCCGTGCCGATCAAACCGCCGATCGCCCACGTCACGCCGAGGGCGAGTAGGCCGCCGATGAGCACCCGGGCGATCGCGCGGCCGCGGGGACTGTCGCCGAGGTAGGAGCTCAGCCAGCCGGTGATCACAAGGGCAACCGTGACGGCGAGGAACGTTGCGGGCAGGCGCCACGCCGGCGGCGGCAGCAGCGCAGCGAGAAGCGGCAGGATCGCGCCGACCGTGAACGCGAGGGCGGAGGCGAACGCCGCATGCCAGGGGTTCGAGAGTTCCTCGGTCCCGATGTGCAACTCGACCTCGAGATGCGCGGCGAGGGCATCGTGCGCGGTGAGCTCGTCGGCGACGCGCCGGGCCGTCTCAGCGCTGAGCCCCTTCGCTTGGTACATGTCCGCAAGCTCGGCGAGCTCCTGCTCTGGCACGTTGGCGAGCTCCCAGCGTTCCTTGGCGATCAGGGCGCGCTCGGTGTCACGCTGGCTGCTCACCGAGACGTATTCGCCGAGGGCCATCGAGATCGCCCCGGCGAGCAGAGCCGCGACTCCGGCGATCAGGATCGCCGCGGAATCCGAGGTGGCCGCGGCCACGCCGACGACGAGTGCGGCGACGGAGACGATACCGTCATTCGCGCCGAGCACACCGGCGCGCAGCCAGTTGAGCCGTTCGGCGTGGCCGGGGGCGTGCGGTTCGATGCCATGGTCGAGTTCAGTCATGTCAAAAGTTAAGCAGCTTCTGGCCCGTTGCGCTATTTACGGAGTCGCCAGCCCGACCATCACGGGCACGCCCCGCGGGCGCACAAGCGGCGCAGCAGGGAAGGGGTCGGACCACACGGGGCGAGGTCCGGAAAAGCGGAGCGCTCGTCTGTTGCTTATCGACCGCGTTCACTGCGCTGTCCTCGTTCCTCGTCGGCTCCGTGCACTCCCAGCGGTCTCAAAGCACAGACGCAGTCTCTGACGATCCTGGCCACTCTCAATCCTCATTCTTCGTCAATCAATCTGTCACACCTCTGGCATTATTAATCAACGAGGTAGGCTGACCCCCATGATGACCATGCATATCCTCTCCGCGGGAGACGGGTATGCGTACTACATCAGCGAGACCGCAACCGCTGACGTGAAGCGCGAGGCCGGCCTGCAGCTGGGCGATTACTACACCATCGAGGGCAACCCTCCCGGCGTCTGGGTGGGCTCAGGACTAGCCGCCCTGGGCGTCTCAGGTGCTGTCACCGAGGAGCAGATGAAAGCCCTCTACGGTGAGGGCCTGCACCCGGATGCAGAGCAGATCATTGCTACCGCCCAGGGTGAAGGGAAGAGCGCTGATGAGGCGATCGAGTTGGCTAAGTTGGGCCGCGGCTACTACTCGTACAAGCAGGGAACTACCGACCTCCGCGAGCAGATCGAAACGGGCTACGGCGGCTTCACCCGTATCAATCACCGCGAACCTAACGCCGAAGAACGCCGTGTTATCCGGGTCCGCGAGGGCGCGCAGGCGTTCCGCACGGCCAAGGGCCGGCAGCCCGCCGATAAGGAAGAGTTGGGCCGGTTCATTACCGCGGCCACCCGCCCGACACAGCAAGCTGTGGCCGGTTTTGACCTGGTCTTCTCTCCCGCTAAGAGCGTGTCAACGCTGTGGGGGCTGGGAGATAACGAGACCCGGAAGGCGATCGAGGAGGAGCATGAGGCCGCGATCAGCGACACCATCGGCTACCTGGAACGCGAAGCAATCGCCACCCGCGCCGGCACCAACGGTGTTGCACAGATTGACGTTGAGGGCGGCCTGATCGCAACCAGGTTCCGCCACTACGATTCCCGGAACGGTGACCCGCAGCTCCACGACCACCTGGTGGTGGCGAACAAGGTCAAAGGCGTAGATGGGAAGTGGCGCACGATCGATTCCAAGCTGCTCCACCGTCAGGGGGTGGCCGCCTCCGAGTTCTACAACCAGCGCGTTATGGACCGGGTGACCGACCGGCTGAACCTGGCGACGGAGCTGCGCGAGGTCACCCCGAGCAAACGCCCCGTGGTGGAAATCGCCGGGATTGATGCACGCCTCATGGCAGGTTTTTCGTCCAGGTCGGCCGGGATCAAAGCGGCCATGGTCACCCTCGAAGCCGAGTACCGTGCCACGCACGGACGCACCCCCGACACGAAAGCTCGCATTGCCCTGGCACAGCAGGCCACGCTCGACACCCGGCCGCAGAAGCTCCACGCCCGCGCACTCTCTGACTTGCGCACACTGTGGCGGGGGCAGGCCGCGACACTCGTTGGTGCCCGCGCCGTGGAGGGAATTTTGGAGGACGCCCGGGCGCACTCCCGCGGCGACGGCACCCCCAAAGCGCCGGCCCAAAACATCACCCTCGCCCAGGCGGCCGCCCAGGTCGTGGAGACCGTGTCCGAGCATCACGCCGTGTGGGGGCCGCACACGATCGAGGCCGAAACCCGCCGTTACGTCCAGGCGCAGCGCAGCTCCGGCAACACTGTTGAGGGCACGGTCGAGCAGATCACCCGGCACGCTCTGAACACCGATTCCATTACTGTCACCCCGCCGGCACCGCACGGCGCTTTCCAGCCCCTCACTCGCCGCGACGGCACGAGCATCTATGAGCACAAGGGCCGCCAGCTCCTGACCTCACGGAGCATCCTGGCCGCTGAGGACACACTGCTGGACGCTGCACGCACGCGCACGGCCTCGCCTATGTCCCGGGACGTGTTCGACCAGGTCGCCGCGAAGGAGGGCCGGCACCTGGACGCCGGCCAGCGCGAGCTTGCCCGGGTGTTCGCCACGAGCAGTACCCGCCTTGTCGTGGGCTCCGGCCCTGCAGGTACTGGTAAGACCACGGCGCTGCGCGTGGCAGCCCGGGCCGTCGAAGCGCAGGGCGGAAAAGTGGTTGGCCTGGCCCCGTCCGCTACCGCGGCCGCGATGATGAAAGACGCAATCGGGATCGACGCCAAGACGATTCACTCATTCACTTTCCAGAAAGGCAGCCTGGCCGAGCTGCTACAGCAGACGGAACGGATCGAGGGTGTGGACCTGAACCCCGGGGATGTGATCGTGGTGGATGAGGCCGGCATGGCCGGCACCACCAACCTGGCCAAGGTCACCCGCATTGCCCAGCTGCACGGCGCACACGTCCGCCTCATCGGAGACGACCGGCAGCTCTCCGCGGTCGAGGCCGGCGGTGCGCTGCGCCTGCTCGAAAACGAAGTGGGCTCCGTGAAGCTTGACCAGCTCCACCGCTTCACCAGCACCGACGAGGCCGAGGCCACGAAGCTACTCCGCGACCCGGCAACGACGGGCGACCCGTTCGCTTGGTACGTCAAGAATGATCGCGTTGCCGGCGGCAGCGTGGACCGGATGAGCGGGCAAGTGTTCTCGGCGTGGCAGTCGGACACCGCAGCCGGCTTGCACTCGGTGATGCTGGCCCAGCAGAACAGCACCGTGGCCGAGCTGAATGCCCGCGCTCAGGCGTTCCGGATGAGTGAGGGAATCGTCACGGGGAAGCAGTCAGCGCCGCTGCGGGATGGCCTGGCCGCTTACCGGGGCGACACGGTTGTGACTCGGGTGAACAACTCGCAGTTGAAGGTCAGTGGCGGCCGCGACATCGTCAAAAACGGTGACTTGTGGACTGTGGTGAAGGCACACCGGGACGGAACGCTCGCTGTCAGTAACCAGGGCACGGGGGGTACGATCACCCTGCCGAAGGAGTATGTGACCGGAGCGGTTGAGCTGGGCTACGCGTCGACCATTCACCGCGCCCAGGGCATGACCGCCGACACCGCCCACGTCCTGGCCGACAGCAGCACGAGCCGGGAACTCGTCTACGTTGGCCTGACTCGCGGTAAGCACGAAAACCATTTGTATGTCGAGACCGCCGACGCCCAACCGGTCAGTGATGTTCTGGCCCAGATCACCGGCAACGCTGACGGCATGCTCTCGGCCACCGAGACCATCCGCGCCGAGCAGGCCCGCGTGGATGACCTGGCGACCCTCATCGATCAGTACGGCGACGTGCACGAACGCGCCGACGTGCTGCGCTTTGCGGCAATCGCCAACCAGGGGCTTGGCGAAGGCCTGGCGACCATGCTGCGAGGGCATGAGAGTTGGGGCGCGGTCGAGGCCGCGCTCCGCCATTCCGAGGCCGCCGGCCTGGACCCCGTCGACACGATCCGCCAGGCGTGGACGCAACGCGACATGAACAACGCTCAGGACCCGGCGGCCGTGCTGGCCTCCCGGATCAGCGACAACACCGACCGCCACCGGGCCACCGTGCCGGCCGACCAGGAGCAGGAGAAGGAGAGGGCCGCCCCGGCGGTGCCGGCTTGGATCGCATCGCGGCGCGGGATCGACTCCGAGCACGCCGCGCCCGAGTGGCGCGAACACCTGGCCGAACGCTACGACTACCTACACACCCGCCTCGAGGAGCGCGGCGCGACAATCGCGGCCGAACAACCCGCCTGGGCAAGCGAGCTGGGCGAGGTTCCCGCCGACGTCGACCGCCGGCAGCAGTGGACGGAACTTGCCGCCGAGGTTGACGTGTTCCGCACCCAGTACCGCATCAACCCCCAGGAGACCGTCGCGGTGCCGGCGGACTACCGGCAGCGCCCCGTGGGCGCCGACCTGGCCGAACGGGTCACGGCCATGCACAAGTCTCAGGTTCTCAGCTCACGTCCCGCCGCCACCGAGGACGACCGGCAGCGCGCCGCAGCAGCAGCAGCCACAGCCGCCGCTCTCCGCGCCCGACAGGCCGCGGCGGCACGACCGGGCACCACCACTGTTAAACCCCTGCAGAAGGTCACGGAAGCTAAATCAACGGCTCAGAGGATGAAGGAGCAGCAGCAGAAGCGTGCGGCCGACCGGGTCGAGCAACTGCGCCGGCAGGGCGTCAACGTGAAGGTGCAGAAAACGGGTGACCGCGACCGGCAATCGGGGGCGGATCAGGCTCCCGCCCGGGATCAGGGCATCGAACGGTAGCCCCTGGACACACGGAAGGGCACCCGCGCTGTGTTGATCTGCATCATCAGCCCGTTTGGGGGCTGGTTTGCATTCCAACCTCCCTGCTACAAAGTAGCCGGGGACCGGAATTCCACCGGAATGGTCGCTCTCGCCTGCGGTAGCACTGTCTGAAGATCACGTCCGCACCATCGTCTTTCTGGGGGAAATATGCGTTGGTCTTTGCCTGCCTACATGTCCGCGACGGCTCTGATCGTTGCCGCGATGATGGTGCCTACGACGGCCGCGCATGCGGTCGGAGGCCCACCGTTCGCTGAGTGCCCAGCCGTGAACTATGCATCGAGTTGCGGGATTGAGTTGCAGGTCAACCAGGATGGTTCCGTCTCGGTCGCCGCAGATACCTCTGTCGGGACATACGACGGCGCGGATGACACGCTGGTTGGCATCGTTAACAACTCAACCGTGCCAGTGGCCGCTGTAACGGTCACTGGACCAGGCTCTGGCCTGGCGGGATTCGATAGCGACGGACTCTGCGCTTATGCCGGCTGCAGCTACGGACCCACTGGTTATGAAGGTCCCGGTACCTCGCTGGTGACCAGTCCGACCCTGCCCGACTCGGCCGAGGCTGATTTCACCCCCGCTCTTCAGCCAGGAGCCACCGCCTACTTCTCGCTTGAAGGCCCCCTGCAGTACGCACAACTGACCGCACGCAAAGGCCCACTGAAAGGGAACGCCGCACAACACACCCTGATCTACGTGCATGGCATCAACGAAGAGTCCACAGGGAAAAAAACGACGGATTTCAAGTCGATCTTCGACCGCGTTACAAACACTAAGTACGTCGGCTTTGTTTACTACGAGGACCTTGCGCCAGCAGATCCGGCCCGTGGGATACCCGATTGTCGTGAAGGGCTGCCCACTGACGTGGTCACGAAGGCGGCGAGTGCGCAGGGCATGCCAATATCCATCAGCGATGCAACGGGGAACCCCAATTGTGATGGTTCCAGTGACATTGGGATCAATACGATCAAACTGGATGAACAAATCCAGCAGGAATATCATGACGGTGGCAACCAGCCCGTGATTCTCGTCGGATACAGCATGGGTGGCAGCATCATCCGCGGAATGCTGGCCTACTCTCAAACCGTCAACGACCGTGTCGCGGACACGATGATCGACAGCGTGTCCTTCATCCACGGTGTTCAACAGGGGTCCTACCTGGCGAACATCGGGCAGGTCACTGCTTGCTCGTTCTGCGGTTTTTTCCCAGTCCCGCCTCTGAGCTCGGGCATCGTGGGTATCAGCGATTTGATTCACCTGCCACTGAACCGTCCAGCCAGCCAGGAATTGCAGGACGGCAGCGCATGGTTTCGATGGGTCAATTCTCATTCCTCTCATTTACCTCCTCTCCCTTTCTTCAACACTTACGGTGACCTTCGAATCGTCGTTCCTATATGCCCGGTATTTGGTCTCTACGGTTGCTTCAATTACGGCGACAACACCTCACTGGGCGACGATGTTGTGCTCCGCGGCACGGACGAACCAACCGACACGTCAGCTGAGGGCGGTCAGAAATTTCTCAATGGACCTCGCGGCGCACAGAACTGGGAATTCGTTCAACTGCACCGCTACACCTGGGATCCCGTGTTTCCGCCCAGTGAAGCCATCGCCTTGGGTCAGGCCATGTTCAATGCCCCCGAGCAGCACCTGAACGTCAGATTTGCCATGGGCCAGACCCTTGTCAAGGACTGCCAGACCAATGCGTCGATCAGTGCGGATGACGAGTTGGTGCTTCTGCTCAACGGCCGTGCCAACGGCACCCCCTACAACTGCAAACCGTGAGGACCATCATGAGAAAACGCACTCGTTTCGGCTTGGCTGGCCTCGCCGTCATCGGCCTGGCAGCACTGGTCGTCGCCAACCTTCCCGGCCACGCGGAAGCGGCCGTGAACTTCAGCGATCCCAGCGTCGGCTTCCGTGACCAAGCCAGCGGCGCGTATCTGCGCATCGATCTGGACTCCGCGGCTGTTGGAGTGGGCCAGTTCTACTTCAGCGCACCGGGCGTGGGACTCGTCGTCCCCGCGAATACGGCGACCCTGGACCCACACAGCGCCCACGACGAACAGTTCCGCTACGACGGTGCCGGCACCCAGTATGCCTCGGCCGTGCTGACCAGCGACATCGCCCAACCCCTCCCGAGCGGGGCATCGGGTACAGCAACGATCAAAGTCATCGGTCATGACGACCCGACCGCGCGCACCGCGAACGTGGAAGTGTGGATCAACGGCAAGCACTTCACCCTGAAAGCTGCGCCCGCCCCGCACAACGCCGGCCCCACCCTGACCGCGGTCATCACAGCGCTCAAGGCAACAGACCTGGGTGCGCTCTACGATCTGGCAGACCCGAGCCTTCGAAATGGGCTCACCCGGGAACGGTTCGTCGCCACCATCGGTGCTACCGGCGGCGGCAGCGTCACAGGTTTGACTCCCACGGGCGCCACGACTTACGTCACAACTAGTGCTGGGGCGGACTTCGCGCTCACCCCGATCACCTTCGACTACGTCAAGAACGGTGTTCCTGGTGAAGTCACAGCCCACCTCCGCCTCATCTATACCGGGGGCCAGTGGCGTTACATGACGATGCAACCAGACAACGCGCCCTCGAACTCGGACAGCAACACGCCTGACCCGACCGTGCCCTAGTATCCCAATTGACCAACGCGACGCGGCAGGTAAGGAGAACGATGCGAAGAACGACTCGGTCTTTGAGCGCGGTGACGGCAGTCGGCGTGTGTTTGCTGCTGCTGACTGGCTGCGTGCCCGGACAATCCATCGACAGCCTGGCCACACAACCCGAAGCCGCATTGACCTACCCGGGCAGCACCGATGTCCGCACCAATAATGTTCCCGGACGGGTTCAATTCGGGCTCGATGGAGGCGACGTGGCCGTCACCGGAATATCCGGGACAACAACGCACACGCAACGCGAGGTCATCGCCTTCTACTCGCACGCACTGGCAGCGAATGGCTGGACACAGCCCAGGGACGATCATCGCTCCGAGACCGCTTCGGGACTGCCCTCTTACTTTATGCAATGGGACAAGACGAAGCCCTACCTCACCTATGTCGTCGTCGTATGGACTGAGGGCGAAACAACGAAGTACGAAACTCAACTGAACTCGCTGCGGTAGTCCGTTCGATTCGCGGTCTGAAAAAGCAAGTTGAGATCCCGCGTCGGGGTAGAGAAGAAGTACCGCCGCGGTGGGAAGGACGAGATTCGAATCACACCGCCGCGGAAGCGTCCGCAAGGGGTTCCGCTGCCAGGGCGGTGATACAGCCGTTCTGTTTCGCAGCGAAGAGTGGCTCTTGGTGGAGGATTCAGGAAATCGAACCTGACGAGGCACCCCGATAGGCGCATCCCCCGGAACACGTATGCGTCCACCACATTCTAGCCAGAGTGGCCCTGACCCCGCTGGCAAGCACTCAAAATCCCGTCCCGTAGGAGGTTCGGCTTGCGGCCATGTGCACCTCTGACGGCGTGACCTCTCGGAGGCCCGGGCCGGGGCCCGGACGCCAGTGTCGCGCTCGAGCGGCATCGTGACGCGAGACTTGCTGGGCCGACTTGAGCGGTCCTTTCGCGGGCCTGTCGAAAACGGACTGGGACTCATCGCCGTCAAGCAGCCGGTATTTGCGTGCGAAGTCGATTCCCAGCTACGCGACACCGGCTGATGTTGTGCGGTGTCGATACCCTGAAGCATGACTTACGAAACGAATTTCGCCGCCTACATCATTGCTGCCGCAATGCTCCTCGTCGTCGTCGTGACGCAGCTTGCCGCGTCGGGAAAGATTCGCCGCAATGGTTTCGTTGGGCTCAGGATTCCGCCCACGATGGCCAGTGATGCTGCGTGGGTAGCAGGCCATAGGGCCGCTCGGGTGCCGTCATGGATTGGCTTCGTTCTGGTCGCGATCGCTGCAGGGACAGCCCAGTTCATACCGGAGGCCACGACTGCTCCCATCGTGTTCTTGTTTCTATTCCTCGGGTGGTCCGTCGTGGCCGCCTGGCGCGGGGCGGGAGCCGCAACGAGCTGAATCTAGCTTTGGGCAGCCTGCCAGATCAAGCTACCGGGCGGGGTTCGCCCGTGCGCAAGGGGTTCCGGCTACGGGCACGGATGGCGCTCGGGCCCAGTCGTTTGGCTTCTGTGCATCCGGGAGAATCGTGGGTCGGCGGCTGGTCCTCGACAGCTGGTCAATTGCCGAGGGCTCGAATGCGTCGTCCGGCGAGGGCGGCCACGATTCCGATGCCTGCGGTGAGCCATATGGCCGCTTCTGGTCCGGCGGTTGAGGCAAGCACGCTCAGTCCTCCCGCCGTGGTGAGCACGATGATGAGGGCGTCGGCTTGCCACGCGATCACGTTCAGAATGGAAACGTCGCCAGCTGGCGTGACGACGGGAAGGAGCAGACCGATGGGCATCGGTCCTTTGGCACAGTCCAGAATCCGCACCAGAGCGATGAAGACCGACACCAGCATCCACCACGGCAGGACACCGATTGGTGCCCCGCCCGGCACGGCAGCAATGGCACCTATGGATCCGAGAAGGAGGCAGGCGAGACCGGGGAGCAGCGCATGGGAGCCGATCATGGTCAGGGCGCTCCGTCCATACAGCGACGACGGGCCGACGTTCTCGTTGGCGTTTCGCAGCCCGTCGCACCACACGCCGGCGGCGAGGTAGGCGAGGAGTACCCCGGCCAGGGCCATGACCCAGTCGATTCCGTCAGTGGCTGAAGCAGTTTGGGCGTTCAACCACCCTGCTCCGACGAGAGCCAGAGAGCCGAGTGTAGTCCGCGCTGGGAACCGCCGTGCGGATCCGAGGTCGCGCTGCAGAATCGCGATCGGCAGTGGCCCGGTGAAGGAGATCCGGCAGTGCCTCCCTCGTGTCGGTGGGGTGCGGAGGGCGCCTGACGCTCCGGCAATATCGCCGGTCTGCACCAGAGTGCCGATTGACTGCCAGCGGCGGGCTTGCGCCATGATTTCAGGGCTGCGGAGGTTATTCAGCAGTGCAGGAGCGGCCAGAAAGACCAATGGTGACAGGGCGAGGGCGATGACTGGCCACCACGGGACTGGCGCGGCCGGACCGAGGGATTCCCACAACAGGGCAAGCCATCCCCAGGGGGTCGCGAGCAGGACGATGTCGACGCCGGTTTCCACTGCAACCGCACTGCCCAGGATGACAATGGCCAATGGGATCGTAATGCGGCGGGGACAGCTCTGCCCGACAAGCCACAGCACGGCCAGCACGCCCGAGTACGCGATCGAGCCCAGCACCATGAGCGCGGCCGGAATGGCCGCTGTCGGCCCGCCAAGGAGCCGCGCCCCGATAACAATTCCAGATACCGTGACCGCCGCCAAGGCCAGCACGGTGACGCTGATCAAGAACGGACGGCGCAGGGTATCGCTGCGGGCGAGGTAACTACCCGCGAGGAATTCAGTGAGGAACGGACTCGGTACGACCGGACCGCGCGTTCGCCCGATCAGGACCGCGCAGGCTGCCAGTACTGCAGCGATTGCGCCCACACCCCGGGAGCTATCCGGGGCGACGATCGTGGCAAGGATTTCTGGACTCGCCAAGCCGAGGACTAGTGATCGCACGACTGGCACCGCGACGATTGCGACGATGAGCACCGCGACGTAGACCGTGTAGACGGCGTCGCTCGCCGTTGGCAGGCCGGCTCTTGATGCGGTTACGGATCGAGACTGCGCCAGGATCTGACGGTCAGTGGAGGTGCTCACGACTCTGCGAGTGACACGGACCGGTCCGCGATGGCCTCGATCATGTCTGTGCTGTGGCTCGCGATCACGACCGTGGCCCCACGATCGATCTCGGTGCGAACAACCGATGCCACCAATGCTCGTCGTGTGGCATCCAGGCGCTGCTCCGGTTCGTCGAGGATCAACACGTCGAAAGGACGCACGAGAGCCGTGGCCAAGGACAACAACTGCGTCTGTCCCGACGAGAGCTCGTTCACAAACCGGTTCTGGAGGTCACTGATCCCGAGAGCCGCCATGGTGGTGTCAGCCGCATCAGTGGCAGCGGATCCGAGTCGTCCCCACGTTGTCGCGATGAAACGCAAATGCTCGTGAGCGGTCAGCTCCCGGGCAAAGGCCGGCAGGCCGATACGGGCAGAGATGGTTCGCCGCATAGCGCGATGGCGTTCATCGACCGGCTCACCGTCAATGAAGGCCCGACCTCCAGTCGGACGAAGCTGGCCACTGAGGATGCGAAGAAGGGTCGTCTTACCGGAACCGTTCCGCCCCTGCACAGCCAAGGCTTCACCGCAACTCACAATGAGGGATACGGGCGCCAACAGCACCTCTGAATCGATCGAAGCGGAGACATCGCGGGCTTCGAGAGAGGACACAAGCCCCATCCTCTCGCACTTCCAATCTCGATGACCGACCCGCCTCAGGCTGGGCGGGCAAGAATCGTCATTCTGTCTCGTAAGGGGTTCCCATGTGACACAGCATCAGCGCTCCCGGCCATCGAGCGCAAAGGCCGCGAATTCGTCGCGCTGGAGGTCCGTCTTGCGGACAGTTTCAGCCTGCAGATGCAACTCGTGACTCTTGACGGTCGCGTGGGGCGAAGGTTAGTTTGTGCCGTTCCGCTGCTTGCGGGCTTCAGTCAGGCCTTGATGGCCGAGTTTGTCGTGCCGGACTCGCTGGATGGGCCATGCAAGGGACACGGAACGCGACGCCATCTTGATCGGTGGTCGTGAGCAACGGGCGATCGTCATCGTCGATTACGACGACGTATGGCCCTCGATGGCAGCTTCCCTGGCTCAAAAGATCCAGGATTCCTTGGGCCCAGCTGCGCTGTCGGTCGAACACATTGGTTCAACCTCAGTCACTGGCCTGGCTGCGAAACTGGTGATCGACATGCTGCTTGTCGTCGCCGACATTGACGATGAGGAGTCCTACATAGTGCCAATGGGATCCATCGGGTTGCGGCTCCGTGTCCGAGAACACGGCCACCGGATGCTCCGCACGGCGGAGTTGGACTTCCACGTGCATGTTCTTCCGCCAGAGACCGCTGAGCAGATCGACTACCTCGACCTCCGCGACTGGCTCCGGGTCAGCACTGCAGACCGTGCGCTCTACGAATCCACGAAGCGGACGATCGCGGCGAAAACATGGAGTGACATGAACTACTACGCCGACGCCAAGAGCGCAGTCATCCAGCACATACTGAGCCATGCACGCAACTGGCGAGCAGACCAGCCCACGGGCTGAACCGTCCAAAGGAACCACGCCCGGCGAAGGTTTCCTCGTGACACCCAAAATGGAAGGCCGGCGTCGGTGATTCTCGACCCGAAGCGTTGGCGGTTCTGGTCTGTTGCTCCTAAGCGCTTGGGTTGCCGATGCGTTCCATCCAGGTCTCGGGGATATCCAACCCGGTGAACCCTGACTTGGAGTACAAGCCGTGCGCATCGTTGGTTGAGAGAGCGATGCGCCGCAGACCAAGCGGCTCGCACTCTTCTAGGACCCCTGCGATCAGGACACCGCCAATGCCGCGGCCGCGAACCTCGGGGTCGACGAATACATCGCAGAGCCATGCAAAAGTCACTCCATCCGTAATGACCCGCGCGTAGGCGACCTGCCTGTTTGATTCTGAGTCGTAGACGCCGAAGTTTCGTGAGCCGTCTATGGCTGCATCCTGCCTGGTACGTGACCGCCCGGGCGCCCAATACGACTGCTCGCTGATCCAACGGTGCACCTGGTCACGGTCCACATCGGCAAGCTCGGCTGAGAACCGGTAGTTCGAATCCATCTCCCCATCTAATCGGTCTTGGACGGGCTGCGCCCGACCAATCGCCGGGTTGCAGCGAGATACCGGCCTCGTCGTTCCTCGGTGGCCACAGTCGGGTCGCCCTCCGAGTAGGGCCGCCTTCTAAGCTCGAACTATGTCGTTCCCTCGCTCAGACCGGTTGATTTTTCGAAACATGACCGACGATGACCTCGAGGACATGGCTATCGTGCTGGCTGACCCGGCCGTGATGGAGTTCTACCCACGACCGAAAAACCGTGAGGAGGCCCAGGCGTGGATCGACTGGAACAAGAGCAACTACGTCGAACACGGCTACGGTCTTTGGATCATCGAAACGACGGCAGGTGAGTTCGCCGGTGACTGCGGCCTGACGTGACAGGTGGTCAACGGCCGACCCGAACTTGAAGTTGGCTATCACGTGCCGGCCGAGATGCAGGGACGAGGCTACGCAACCGAGGCCGCAGCGGCCTGCCGCGACTTCGCCCGAGATATCTTGGGGGCCGGTCACCTGGTCGCGATCATCCACCCCGACAACAGAGCCTCCAGACGAGTAGCGGAAAAGATCGGGCTGGAATTCGAAGAGGATGACCATGGCGGGACGATCGATGTCCGATCGGTGTACGGCTCACGGCTTTAAAGTCCACTGACCGTTCCCCTACCGAACGGCATCGGCGCGGCCGCTGTCCTTCACCCAGGTTACAGATTCGGACGTTGTCGTCCGGGCCACCCGGTTGAATCCCCGCGAGGCCGAGCGGGGCGTGTCCGAGGGCTGCGGCATCGGTCATCATCGCGAGTTCGGCGCCCGTGATGATAGCCAGTTCGCCGTCACCGTCAAACCCGGCATGGTGGGCGATCGCGTCGGCGGTGTGAGAGAGTTCGCCGGCGCGGCCGTGCGCGATCCTTGCCCCCAACGCGCACGCCGCCGGCACCAATCGCACTTACGCTGCTCGGGGCAGGTGCTGGCGAGCGTAGCTGCCGTCAACGCGACGATGGCGGGAGTCCTGGTCGGGCGGCTCCGTTCAGGCGTGTTGGTCAGCGACGGGTTCTGGTTGAACGGACCAGTCGGCGGGGGTATCGTCGGTGTCGGCGTCGGCGATCGCCTTGGTCTGGTGAACTTTGCCCGGCTTGTGGTGTTGCGGTGCGTAGACGGTATAGACCTGCATGGGCTCGTCGCCGATGTTCGTCACGTTGTGCCAGCTGCCAGCCGGAACGATGACGCACCACCCGTCGGTTACCTCTTGGTCGAAGGTCAGTTCGTTCTTGCTTGGTCCCATCTGGGCGCGGCCACGGCCGCGGTCGAGTCGAATGAACTGGTCGGTGTCAGGGTGCTTTTCTAGTCCGATGACCCCGTTGACAGGGATCGACATGAGGGTGACCTGCAGGTAGGTGCCACTCCAAGCCACGGTGCGGTAGTTCGGGTTCTTAAGGGTCTCGGTCTCCAGATCGAATGCTTGAGGACGGGGACCGGTGTCTTCGATGGTCATGGTTTCATCGTAGCTTTGCCCGGATCGGATCATAAGGCTTCCCGCGGTTCGATCCTCCTGAGACCATGCTCGCGGATTTGGCGCGCTGTCCGTCCGGCTTGCGGGCAGTGTGACCCGTCGTGTCACGGGCTGGACACGATGAGATTATCGTCGAGGGTGCTGCGACGGCGGTCACGTCCTGTTCCGGCGATATTGCGCGCAACGATTAGCATCGCAAGCAAGATCGTCATGAGGACGGGGAACATATTTCCAATCAGCCACAGCGCTCCGTTCCACGGTGGAAACACGCTTGGGTCGAAGCCCCCGGTTTGTTCAGATCGTGCGCCGAGGTAGTCGCTCTGCACGTCGACGAAGACGGCAATCATGATGGCTACAGCCAGCGAAACCGCCGAGACCACGATCGCCGCTGTGAGCATCACTTTTAATAAGGGTGCGGTCCGATAGTCACGGTTGGCCTCTGGCATGAAGCTGACAGTAGCAGTGGCTGTTCCCTTCGGACTTAACATCGGCCCGCTCAACTTGGGTGGAATTTCCCCAGCCCTGTCGCGCTTGCCGTCCCTCCTACGGCGTTCGCCTAACCGGTTGAACGGACTTGTCCGGATGTATTGCCAAGTCCGGATACGCAGAATTACCCCGAAGTCGCATCGGGCGGTGCAAAAGGTTTTGCCGAGGCGTCCCGGACACACGCAGGCCCGGTGGTCAACGCTGTCTGGCGGCATCACATGGCTGCGGTTCACCTATTCAGCTGACTCGAGCCATGTGCCTACGGCATCTCGTGCGGCGGCGGGCCGTTCATGGAACAGGAAGTGGCCGGCGCCATCGATGATGGTGAATGTGGCTGCCGGCATTGCGGCGGCTGTCTCTTCGGCGGCGCCGAGGGGAATGAGGCGATCAGCGGCCCCATGGATGATCACTGTGGGACACGTTATCGACGGCAGCATCGAGCGGAGGTCAGCGCGCTGAACGACAGCATGCTGTTGGCGCAGGAAAGCGCCTGGGCCAACTGGCGCTGTCATGGCCCGCCATGTGGCAAGCAGCGCCTGGTCAGACTCGTTGTCTGCTGCGACGACGCCGGCGAAGGCGGCGTTGACGAGAGCGTCGAAATGCCCGTCCTCGACGAGTGCGGATTGGCTGGACCGCGCCTTGACCTGCTCCGTGGTGTCGGCTCGGGCGGACGTGCTCACGAGTGCGAGGGCGGTGACTCGGTCGGGTGCTTGCCGGACGACTTCCAAGGCGACGTACCCTCCCATGCTGGTACCAAGAATGGCGAATTCTCCGGCGTTCTCGAGGAGAATCCGTTCAGCCATTGCCGAGATCGTGTCGTCATGGCGGGTATCGGCCAAGGTGACCTGACCGTGCGACCAGACAGTGTCGATCACCGGCGCGTAAGCGAGGGGGGAGCAGAGCAAAGGCGGAACCAGGACGATCTTCATGAATCCATTCTCACCAGACCCACCGACAGTCGAGTCGAACGCCACCTCGCAACGTCCAGTTGAATGAGGCGAGCGGGAGTTCATTTGGCTTGTTCTTCCTGGATGGTTGAGGTTGTTGCGTCGATCCAGGCCGCGGCTGGGGAGGCGAGGATCTTTGGCTCGCCTCTGGTGCTGAAGCGCTCGCGGTTCCCTTTGTGACACACGAGCACCATGCCCGACGATCGCCCTGCGGCTCGTGGATTTGAACCGTAAGGGTCGGTTATTTGGGAGCCGAGTCCGGCAGTCGATGGTTTAATCGTTCCCACTCATGTCGCCGGCGGCACAGGCGGACCCGGCGTTAGATAGAACCCCCGCCCGTGCTTCCGATCATGCAGAGCGATAGCACCCTGGAAGACCCCGAGCGCGAGCCACAGTGCCCCCAGCAGGATTCGCGTCACAGTGGGTCCTTCAAATACCGCTACGAGAATCCAAGCCAGCCCGATGCAGCACCAAACAACACCAACCCAGATACGTGGCCTGCCGACCATCCAACGCATAAACCCAGATCTGGCACTGCTGACGTCAGCCATGTGGCCAAGGTACCTTTTGCCAACGGGTTTCTACTGCAGCCCACGACAGTTGCCCGCAACCGGTTCCGCGAGCGGACACCTTATGCGTGCTCCTGAACGTCGACGAGCCAGCCCTCCAGTGAGCGTCGGCGTTGCTCGGGCGGTGGAATAGCGAACTCTCCGGCGTGAGGGAGCTGTTCGGCTTCTTCGTCGATGCGCAGCCGAACTCCCTCAGCCGAGGTCAACATCGTTGTACTCGCAATTGGCTCGATCTCGATCATGTATCGAGAGGGCGAAGTTGCGAGAAACGCACCATTGCGGAACTTGCGGCCGACCATCGGACACTCGTTGGCGTTCGCCGACATGATCGATTCGGGCGGGGCGCCGTGGCCGGGTCGACGTAGCGACCGACGCTCGATGACGTCCTGCGTGACCGCGTGTGCCGCGACGACCCTGCCGCGCACACGATCGGTGAATTCTCCCTCGTGGTGCGACTCCATCGCGTCCACCGTGGCGATGAGTTCCGGTCCAAGAACGTCAGAAAGAGCAGCATGCGGCGTTCGCGTCTCGATACCGAAGTCCACCTCATCGCCGATGGCAAAAGCATCGCCGCAGCACGCCCATTCCCATTTCGTCAGCCACACGCGCGTCATAATGCCCACGCTAGACCACCCCACACGCTGCGACTCAGTCGACGCGTTAGGGGATCGATCAACGGACGTGTACTGACCCGACGACGACGGAGCCGATCGGCGGGCCGATTAGGTTTCTTTGCTAATCCGCAAGGGGACGTGATGCACTAAAGGGACATTGATGATGGAAAGACACAGATGTCCGATGCGATTCTTATCGCTGCTCTCGGCTTGGCCTTCGCGGTGGTGACTTTAGCCCGAGGAATTCGCCGGCGGCGCTTGCGTGAATCAGCCGCTCCGGTCGGTGCCGCAGCGAGTATGCTCCGCGATGTGTATTCGGGAAACGGTACCCACGCGCAAGTTGCTCCGGAGTTCGAACCGGCACCATCCACATCGATGACTCTTGACGGGGAAGACCCGCTCCGAACTCATGGGCTGAAGCCTTCTGACCAGGCCCCGCACGATTGAGCAGTGAAGGCTGACGTTTTGGCCTGTCTGTCCGATGGGAAACGACTAACGGACTTTTATCCGCAGCCGGCGCCCCAGAATTTGTCAAGATGGATGGGGCCAGGGTGAGTTTAGGCGGCTAGTTTCGGCTCGTCTTCTTGTGCTTCGGCAGGCTTGTTGATCCAGGCCGTGTCGGGGGTGGCGAGGATCTTGGGATCGACGCTGGTGCTGAATCGTTCCGGGTTCCGGGCCCGGGCTTCAGCCAGGGTCGCGGACCTCTCGGCTGCTTTGCCGGCTGCGAAACCGTAGTGGACGTCAGCGGGCGTGTTCAAGCCGATTCCGGTGTGGCGGTGGGTGTGGTTGTAACCCTCGACGAAGGTGTCCATGAAACGTCTCGCGTCGCCGAGGCTCGCGAAACGTTCCGGGAACACGGGTGCGAACTTGAGCGTTTTGAACCACGCCTCGGAGTACGGGTTGTCGTTGCTGACCCGGGGCCGGGAGTGCGACTTGGTCACCTCCAGATCCGACAACAACGCGGCGACGGTCTTGCTCGTCATCGACGTGCCCCGGTCCGCGTGAACGACCTGCGGGGTGCCGTGAATACCGAAGGTTTCCGTCATCATCTCCGCGGCCAGGATCGCGGACTCGGCCGGGTGGACCTTCGCGCCGACGATGTAGCGGGAGAAGATATCGATCATCACATAGCAATCGAAGTACTTGCCCTTGATCGGGCCCGCCAGCTTCGTAATATCCCACGTGAACACCTGGCCGGGGGCGGTGGCGACCAGTTCCGGAATCGCCCGCGCCGGATGCCGGGCCAACCGGCGGCGTTCCTTGACCTGCTTGTTCTCGGCCAGGACCCGGTAGATCGTGGAGATCGACGCCAAATACACGCCCTCGTCCAGCAACTGCGCGTAGATCTGGATCGGCGGCAAGTCCACGAACCGCGGCGAGTTCACCACCGCCAGGATTCTCGCCCGCTCGAGAACACCGAGCTTGTTCGCCGGCACCAGCACCGGCCCGGCCGCCGGGATGCGCGGCGCCCGGGTCGCCGTCGACCGCGGCAACCCCACCAGGACCGCGGCAGTCCGGGTGGACACGCCCCGGCGGGTCAGGGCACGGTAGGTGGTCATCACGGTTTCGTCTGCGGTGTTTCGTCCCGCGAGCTCTTCGACAAGTTTTCGAGTAGCTCGTGCATTTTTGACATGATCTCCAACGCCACCCCCGTCGTGGCCAAACGCCGCTCCGTGACATCGAGCTGCCGGCGAAGCCGGGCGATCTCGGCCTGCTCGGGCGTGAGCTTGCCGATCTTGTCGCCGGCCTTCTTGCCCTGCAGCACGCCCGCGTCGCGGAGCTTGCGCCACTCGGTGATCTGCGAGGAATAGATGCCCTGCTCCCGCAGATACGCCCCGCCCCCGTTCCGCGTGGTTGCGTCCTCATACGCGGCCAAATGGTCAAGCTTCTGCGCGGGCGTGAACGACCGCCGCGCGCTCGGACCACCCGCGCGCGGGCCGGGACTGCTGTTCTTACTCATCAAACTATCGTCGCGCACGACGATCAAAGACGCACTGGACATGATCGGGACTTCCTGATTCACGCCCTACGTCACACGGCGGACTTGCTCTGAGCCACTGGCCTCAACTCACCCTGACACGTAGGGGGAGGGCGAGCCGGGCGACGTATCCATGTTGGTACTCGGTGCCATGCAGTTCATCTGGGGGCTAGCGGCGCTCATCTATTACTGCCGTCGCCGCTATCTGCAGAAATTCGCGCCGGACAAGTCTCAGGATGACTCGCCTGAAAGCTAGCGCGCGATCCGCCAAAGGCGACCCGTGAGGGTTCGTCGAGCGTGCGTCAGAGCACCATCTAGGCTCGCGATAGTTGGAGTCTCACCTGCTCGTGCCGCCGTGCCCTGGCCGGCGTAGGCCGAGCACAATCAGGATGATGCCGACGATGCCGACGATGGCGATGATGGCGATGATGAGCCCGATGGAAAGCCACATGCGGCTACCTGTTGTGTCCCCGGGATTGGATTCATGCCCTGCCCGGCCCACACTCCACCAAGGATCAAAGCGATCACGCCGACGGTGATCAGCGCGATTCGTCCATTGCGACTGGTCACATCTCCGAATTTACCTCTCGACCGACTCACCCGTCGCCCGTTGGGGGTTCCCGTGCGGGTAGGTCCTGAGCTGGAGTGGGAGGATCGAAAGGTGCGACATCTTTCCAGTCTCGAGGACCACTTCCGGATCACCGAGATCGAGCGAGCCGCCGGAGAGTCGTTCCGCAACATCAACATGGCGATAGTCGCCGATGATCAACCGATCAGCAGGCAGGATTTCCAGCGCTTCGTCACGGACCGTGGAGCGTTTGTGTGGCTGGTCGACGGTGTGATCGTCGCCTACTTGCTCCTCGAGCAGGTTGACGGAGCTGCCCATATTGAGCAGGTCACGGTCTACCCGGAGCATGCGCGTCAGGGAATCGGAGCGCAACTGATTGTCGTGGCTGACTCTTGGGCACGGGTACGCGGACTTCCCGCTGTGACACTGACCACATTCCGAGACGTTCCGTGGAACGCGCCATACTACGAGCGCCTCGGCTTCCGTGCTTTCCTGCCAGGTGACTGGGGCGCGGCGATGGGCGCTCGAATGGATACAGAAGCTGCGCGAGGGCTCGAAGCCTGGCCGCGCATGGCGATGATCCGACCCGTGAGCAAACTCCGAACAGCCGAAGCTGGCGTTCACGAATAATCGCCCGCAAGGCGTTGCGCTGCCGGGGCGGTGATACAGCCGTTCTGTTTCGCAGCGAAGAGTGGCTCTTGGTGGAGGATTCAGGAAATCGAACCTGACGAGGCACCCCGATAGGCGCATCCCCCGGAACGCGTATGCGTCAACCACATTCTAGCCAGAGCGGACAAATCTCCCGCTGGCAAGCACTCAAAATCCCGTCCCGTAGGGGGTTCCCCTACCGAACAGCATCGGCGCGGCCGCTGTCCTTCACCCAGGTTACAGATTCGGGCGTTGTCGTCCGGGCCACCCGGTTGAATACGGCGAGGCCGAGCGGGGCGTGTCCGAGGGCTGTGGTATCGGTCATCATCGCGAGTTCGGCGCCCGTGATGATAGCGAGTTCGCCGGCGCAGCCGTGCGCGATCCTTGCCCCCAACGCGCACGCCGCCGGCAGCAATCGCACTTACGCTTCTCGGGGCAGGCGCTGGCGAGCGTAGCTGCCGTCAACGCGATGACGGCGGGGGTCCTGGTCGGGCGGCTCCGTTCAGGCGTGTTGGTCAGCGACGGGTTCTGGTTGAACGGACCAGTCGGCGGGTGCATCGTCGGTGTCGGCGTCGGCGATCGCCTTGGTCTGGTGAACTTTGCCCGGCTTGTGGTGTTGGGGCGCGTAGATGGTATAGACCTGCATGGGCTCGTCGCCGATGTTGGTGACGTTGTGCCAGCTGCCGGCCGGAACGATGACGCACCACCCGTCGGTTACCTCTTGGTCGAAGGTCAGTTCGTTCTTGCTTGGTCCCATCTGGGCGCGGCCACGGCCGCGGTCGAGCCGAATGAACTGGTCGGTGTCAGGGTGCTTTTCTAGTCCGATGACCCCGTTGACCGGGATCGACATGAGGGTGACCTGCAGGTAGGTGCCACTCCAAGCCACGGTGCGGTAGTTCGGGTTCTTGAGGGTCTCGGTCTCCAGATCGAATGCTTGAGGACGGGGACCGGTGTCTTCGATGGTCATGGTTTCATCGTAGCTTTGCCCGGATCGGATCATACGGCTCCCCGCGGTTCGATCCTCCTGAGACCATGCTCGCTGATTTGTCGCGCTGTCCGTCCGGCTTACGCCTATGTGGGATGGGTCGTTGAGGAGGGTGGAGATTTGACTGGTTCTCTTGTTCTGCGTGGCGATCGACATTTGCGAGGTTCTGAATCGGTTGCCCTTTCTTGGGGGCTGGTTTGAGTTCCTTGTGCACTGCTAGAAAGTAGCCGCGGCTGTGGATCGAGCACCGCGATCGTTGTTCGCTGCGTGAACACCACGGCTCTGCGTAAGAGCGTCGGGAACTGAGATCACAGCATGAATCGTCACTCGAGCGGAGGTCTGAACATGCGTGGTTACGTGAGGTTAGGCGTCGTGTTCGGTGTCGGCGTGGCCGTGGTGCTCGGGGTGGCGGGCTGCTCGTTCAACGCGCCCGACGCGGGGAAAACAGTTGCACAGATTCGGGTGGTTCACATCCTCAACGATCCTCCACCCGGTGGTGATCTGCTCGGCCGAGCCGAGTACCTCGGAAGCTCCGAACCGAATATAGCGAAGGACGCCTGTGTTACGGCCGTCTTCGCCGCTCAAGGTAGTCCCTCCGCGCTCCTGGATTACTACCGCCGGACCTACCCACAATTCGGATTTCCCACGGAGTCAAAATTTGCCACAGGATCCACAGGATCAAGCAGCGCGGACCCCATCGTCATCAGTGGGAGAGACGGGTGGGCCTACGTGTTAGTGACTATCCAAGCCGGGTCCCCGTACCTCGAACCGCCGCCCAACGTCACGTTGAAGTCGGCGCCGCCAGGTTCAACATACGTGACAGTGATCGTCATCGGGCAAACAGGCAAAAATGGTCTAAGTAATCCAAAGTGACCTCTCGGGCCGGTGTGCAGCGTTCGGTGCGAGGGCACCGAACGCCGGCGATGAATGCAGGCATCGCGCAAAGAAGTGTCTCGTAACCTGAGCGCCTCAAAACCATGGGATACAAGACGTAGGAGATCACTGTTCCCGGGCGAGGGGCAGGTGCTTACGAGATGAGGGCACGGGTTTTGTTACCTGCCGCTAGTCGAGACTTCCGGTACGTCGTTGCAGTAGCTGCCCATGGCCTGCTTTACCAGGAGATCCGATTCGGCAAGGCCTGCGTACCGGGTCTCAGTGGTCCCGTTGGTGGCTGTCGTGCCGTCCGCAGACATATTGATCTGGGTCCACTGGATGTCGTAGAGCCCGTCACCGCGCTTCTGGGCGAGGGCACCCTCGATGAGGGTTCCGCCATTTCGGTTGTTGCACGCAACACCCGTTCCGTGCTCTCCGAAGCCGTTGAGTAAAAAGCGGTAGGGCTGTCCGTCTGTGCCCATCGTTGTGACGAAGCTGCAGTTAATGAACGCGTGTAGCGACGCCGAGCGCCCGTCATCCAGTACCGTCGCGACGATGGCGGGGCCATCCAGCGGGGCGCTCCATCCGCTGTGCGCGCCGGGGCCAGCGAGATCATCGGGTAGGAGCGCCGTGGCCCCGGATGCGGTATGGATGCCGTAGCTGAACGCACCGACCTCGGTGTAGAACTCGGTGTCCGGCTGTTGGTCGCCGTCGACGTCCCCGATGATTGCCGTCGTCGCGCCCGCGGGGATCGCGATGCCGTTCGGGATGCATCCCGCAGCGCCAGTCGCGCTGTTTCTTGGTGTCGACGGTGACGGCAGCGGCGACGGCGGGGAGGTCGACGAGACTGCTGACGGTGTCGCGGAGGTCGTTGGAGACGCTGCGGTCGTGGCGGTGGTGGTCGGGGCTTCAGTTGACGGCCCCGAGCCGGTGGGCGCACAGCCCGCCAGGGCCATGCCGACGGCGAGCGTGAGTAGAAGAAATGTTGACTTTGACATGTGGGGAACACCGAATCTATTGAGCAACGTGCACGGGCTACACGCTGACCGTACGGGATGAAGTCGTCCCCTGGTGCACTCGTGCTGAAATGTCTGGCCGAGATATCCGGCAACCTATCGGATACGAGGCACTGACCCCGCTCTGAACTGGCGCAGGCAATCTATTCGATACGCCAGAAAGCGATCAAAGAATGCCGCCACGAACCGATGAAAGCTACACCCGGGCGTAGCCAATCAGTAATTCCGTCATGCCGGCAGTCTCACATAGGGCCCGTTCACCGGAACCTATTTTGGACGGGTCTACCGGACGCGGCGCGGCCGCGTCATTCCGGCGTGTTGGCGAGCTGGGGGAGTGGCCGGTGGACGATCGGCTTACGGGCACCGACGGGCCGTTGCTCCACTCGGTGTCTTAGGTCTTCCGTATCATCAGCACATGGCTCAATGCACAGCTCCAAGAGAAGGCCACCGCACAGCAAGCGGTCGCGCGAGCTGCCCTGCATGCTCGTCCGGCTATGGGCGTTCTTCATACTCGCCGCCTCGGTCGTACCCGTCCTACCCCACACCGGCCGTGCCTGTGCGTAGGAGTGGGAGCCTGTCGGGCAGTAGCGGGGGCGGGGGACGTGGTGTCGCCCGTCCGGCTTGGCAGCCCAGCGGGTCGACTGCCTCGTACACGCAACAGCAGGTGCGCGACCTGGACTCCGTCCGCGCGGCGACTGTCTTCCGGACTCAGGTGAATGACGTGTTCCTCTGTCACGCCTGGCCCGACCGTCAGGCGGCCGCGAATGACGTCTACGAGTTGCTCCTCGGAAAAGACGTGTCGGTGTGGTTCAGTGAGGTGAGCCTGCGACCTGGCACGGACATGCGAGCAGCCATCGACCGTGGACTGGTCAGTTCGCGCATGGGGATCGTGCTGGTGACGCCTGCAATGCTCGACAAGCTGCGTACCGACCGCAGCATTGCGAGCAACGAGCTCAGCGCTCTGCTGCGCCGGAGCCTCTTAGTTCCGGTCATGCACGGGGTGACGTTCGAGGAGCTCGACCAGGTCACCCCGACACTCGCGTCGCGTGGTGGATTCAGTACGGCCGAAGAACCCATGGAAGACATCGTCGTCAAGATTGCCGAGCTCGTCGGAATCGTTACGGAGGAAGAGGCCGACGAACTCAGCATGAAGTCGGCCGCCAAGTAGCGCTGAGTGGCAAGCCTCCACGACGCCTCGATGGCCCAACCAGCAACAACCCGATGAACCAGCGCCAATGCTTCCCGGCCGGTTAACGACATCAGCGTCGTGCCCGTAAGCGGGACCCCTATCGAGACGAATTCCTGCGCCACAGCGCGGTCGGCGGGCGTGACGCCTTTCTGTTTCAGAAGGGAACGTCAACCGGCTTCGATCAGCCGACGTAGAGCGTCTCGTTCATGCCGTATAAATTACCGCGGCATGATCCGGCATCACTCGCCGAATGGCTAACCTTGTACGGGCGATGATGCGCAGGTGGCGCAGCTCGGAGGAGTGGTCATCGGGAAGGTGCTGACGGCTAGCATCGAACGATGTCCGACTCCGTTGAGCTTTCAGCCGATGCCACTCTTCGGCTGCTTACCGAGCGAGACATTGGACCAGTTCTCGATGCCTATAAACGAAACCGCGAACATCTTGCTCCATGAGAGCCGTCACGTGCGGAGTCTTTCTTCACCACCGCCGATCAGACTCGGATCTTGACGAGCCAGATTGAAGAGCTGGAAGCCGGAGCCGGCTATCCACTTGTCTTCGTAAACGGTGCCACTGTCATCGGACGAATGACTCTCTCGGGAATTGTTCGAGGGCCCTTCCAGAGCGCGAGCATCGGGTACTGGGTCGACAAAGAACACACCGGACAGGGCCTCGCCTCTGCAGCCTTGCGGAATGTTCTGAAGCACTGTCTTGAGGATCTCGGTCTGCACCGCATCGAAGCATGCACGCTGCTGCACAACCTCGGATCCCAAAAAGTCCTGGGCAAGGCTGGATTCGCGCCCATCGGTATTGCCGAGAAGTACCTCAAAATTGCCGGCACATGGCAGGACCACTTGCTCTACCAACGTATCCTGAGTGAGTAGAACACCCAGTATCTCTGGAAGCACCAGTGACCAACGCTTCGCGGTGAAGCCGTTGGCGCACATAGGTTGGTCACATGTCCGAACCAATTGAAGAGCTGTGGCCACCCTTTGGACTGACAATCACGTGTGGACCCGTGACCTTGTCTCCTGTACGTGACGCTGACTTACCCGAACTCGATGCGCTTGCCCATGCCGGCATCCACGCGCCAACTGAGATGCCTTTCTACTTCCCGTGGACCGTGGGTTCCACGGACGAGATCCGGTTGAGACTCATGCAGTACCACTGGGCGCAACGGGCCGCGATGTCGCCGGCGTCCTGGACCCTTGAAACCACGGTTCGCTTCGACGGTGAAGTCGTCGGTTGCCAGAGCATCTCAACCAAGGACTACCTCGTCACGAGAACAGGGGAAACGGGCTCATGGCTCGGCATGAAGCACCACGGCCGAGGGATCGGGACGATGATGCGTCAGGCCCTCTGCGCCTTCATGTTTGATCACCTGGACGCCGCCGAGGTCACCTCAGCAGCATTCGTGGACAATCCCGCGTCGCTCGCGGTGTCGAGAAAATCCGGATACCGGGAAAACGGCGTCGGTCGCCTCAAGAGGCGCCACGGCGAGATGGCCTTGAACCAGAGACTGGTTCTGACTGCCGAAGCCCTGAACCGACCCGAGCATGAACTGGAAGTCGACGGCGTACGCCCTCTGCGGGAGTTCCTCGGGCTGACTCCGTAGACCAACCGCGAGCGTTTCAGCACCAGAGGCGAGCCAAAGTTCCTCGCCTCCCCAGCCGCGGCCTGGATCGACGCACCAACCTCAACCATCCAGGCAGAACAAGCCAAATGAACTCACGCTCGCCTCATTCAACTGGACTTTGTGAGGTGGCGTTCGACTTGACTGTCGGTGGGTCTGGTGAGAATGGATTCATGAAGATCGTCCTGGTTCCGCCGTTGCTCTGCTCCCCCCTCGCTTACGCGCCGGTGATCGACACTGTCTGGTCGCACGGTCAGGTCACCTTGGCCGATACCCGCCATGACGACACGATCGCGGCAATGGCTGAACGGATTCTCCGCGAGAACGCTGGAGAATTCGCCATTCTTGGTACCAGCATGGGAGGGTACGTCGCCTTGGAAGTCGTCCGGCAAGCACCCGACCGAGTCACTGCCCTCGCCCTCGTGAGCACGTCCGCCCGAGCCGACACCACAGGGCAGGTCAAGGCGCGGTCCAGCCAATCCGCACTCGTCGAGGACGGGCATTTCGACGCTCTCGTCGACGCCGCCTTCTCCGGCGTCGTCGCAGCCAACAACGAGTCTGACCAGGCGTTGCTGGCGACATGGCGGGCTATGACGGTGCCAGTTGGCCCGGGCGCCTTCCTGCGCCAGCAGCGTGCTGTCGTTCAGCGCTCTGACCTCCGCTCGATGCTGCCGTCGATAACGTGCCCAACGATGATCATCCATGGGGCCGCAGATCGCCTCATTCCCCTCGCCGCCGCCGAGGAGACAGCCGCCGCAATGCCTGCAGCCACATTCACCATCATCGAGGGCGCCGGCCACTTCTTGTTCCATGAACGGCCCGCCGCCGCACGAGACGTCGTAGACGCATGGCTCGAGTCAGCTGAATAGCTGAACAGCAGCCATGTGATGCCGCCAGACAACGTTCGATCTACGGGACGGTCTGGAAATGCTCGACCAAGGGGAACGGTTCGTAGAAATGGTGCAGTAGGGCGCGCCATTCTTGGTACTGCGCGGATTGCCTGAAGCCGATCGTGTGGTCGTCGAGTCGCTCCCACTCAACGAGCAATAGGTATGTGCTCGGAGACTCGATCGAACGCGACAGCGTCAGGCTACGGCACCCGGGCATTGACGAGATGATGGCCCGCGCATCGGCAAAGGCGAGCTCGAATTCAATTTCACGACCGGGAATCACGGGTAAGAGGGCATGTTCTGTTATCACCTAAGCAGTGTCCCATTCAGCGTTCCCGTTTGGGTTCGTAGTGCCCGCCGTCTCAGGTCGAAAAGCCACCCTGACAATGCCGCAGCATGGCTGGGATTCTCTCCGAAAGTTTATTCGTGCTCCTGGACGTCGACGAGCCAGCCCTCCAGTGAGCGTCGGTGTTGCTCGGGCGGTAGAACAGCAAACTCTTCGACGTCGGGTTCGGCGTCTTCGTCGATGCGCAGCCGAACGCCCTGAGCCGGGGCCAACCTCGCTGTATTCGCAACGGGCACGATCTCGATCATGTATCGAGAGGGCGTAGTTCCTAGGAACGCGCCATTGCCGAGATCACGGCCAACCATCGGCCACTCGTCGCCGTCCGTCGGCATGATCGATTCGGGTGGCGCGCCGTGGCCGGGCCGACGCCACGATCGACGCTCGACGACATCCTGCGTGACCGCGTGTACCGCGACAACCCTGCCGCGCACACGATCGGTGAACTTCTCCTCATGGTGCGACTCCATCGTGTCCACCGTGGCGAAAAGTTCCGGTCCAAGCATGTCAGCGAGAGCATCATTCGGCGTTCGCGTCTCGATACCGAAGTCGACCTCATCGCCGATGGTAAAAGCATCGCCGCAGCAAGCCCATTCCCATTTCGTCAGCCACGCGCGCGTCAAAAGGCCCACGCTAGCCCAACTCCCACGCTGCGACTCAGCCAACAAGTTAAGGGATCCGCTAGCGGAACTTTGTAGCCGTCCCACTCAAGGTTCCGCTTGCGGGCAGCCCGCGACGTCGGCGGCCGGCCACGCTGGAGGAGGGCTGCCTGGCATGCCCGCGGAGTGAAACCAGTGTTGGTGTGCGTCGTTTGCGCCCGTTATTCGCGGCCATGTCTCTAGCCGGTGTCGCGGTTGGCCGCTAGCTTTGGTTCGGTGACCTCTTCGACAGCTGACGCGCTCGTGTCCATCGACCGTTTCCGAATGGATTTTGGCAAGACCACGGTTATCCGTGATCTCTCGTTCGATATTCGACGGGGCGAGACTTTTGGGTTCCTGGGCAGTAACGGGTCGGGAAAGACGACGACGATTCGTGCGCTGCTGGGTATTTACCAGCCGACTTCCGGCACGCTCCTTATTGATGGGCGTCCGTTCCGCCCGGAGAATGGTGTCCGGCTTGGGTATCTTCCAGAAGAGCGCGGGCTGTATAAGAAGGAGTCCGTGATCGATGTCATGACTTATTTCGGGGTGCTCAAAGGTTTGGGCCGCGTCACGGCAAGGCAATGGTCCTTGGGCTACCTTGAGCGAGTCGGTTTGTCGGACAAGGAGAAGGTGCGCCTCGACAAGCTATCCGGTGGTCAGCAGCAGAAAATCCAGCTCGGCGTGACGATCATGAATGATCCGGAGTTGCTGATACTGGACGAGCCAACTAAAGGTTTCGACCCGATCAACCGTCGCCTGGTCATGGATGTCATCGATGACAGCAGAAAGGCCGGTGCGACCGTGCTCATGGTCACCCATCAAATGGAGGAAGTGGAACGCCTCTGTGACCGGGTCATCTTGCTCAAGGACGGTACCGCGCGGGCTTACGGCACCGTTGAAGAGGTCCAGGAACAATTCGGCGGTACCATCATCCACGTCGATCACACCGGTGTCATTCCGCCTTCCACTCGCTACCGGGTTGCGTCGGATAACCAGGGTCACGCGGAACTTGAGGTGTCGAACGACGCGGACTTCGCCGATATCCTCCGCGCCCTCGTGGACACTGGCATCGATGTGCGCCGGTTCACGCCGACCAGGAAATCGCTCGACGATATCTTCGTCGAAGTGTATGGCGACCAGACCGAAACGGAGGTGTGAGCATGGCTCGGCACAACCTTGGCACTGTCATCCGTTTTGAGTTCTTGCGCACGGTCACCAAACGCCGATTCTGGGTGGCGACCCTGTTCGTCCCCGTGATGCTGGTCGTCGTGTTCCTCCTCGTTTTCGTTTCGAACAGTTCAACCAGTAAGTCCGCGGACGAACAGAAGAACGCTCACCTCTCCTTCGAGTACACCGACGACTCCGGTCTCATCGACCCGAGCATCATCAGCCAACTCGGGGGAGCCGAAGCATCGGGTACCAATGCCGGTGTGTCTGCGGTCAAGTCGGGGCAAGTGGACGCGTTTTTCGTCTACCCGGCTGACCCGTCTAAACAGGCCATCAAGGTATACGGCGCCGATCAGGGGCTCTTTGCCAACGGCAAGTACTCCTCGGTCGCCGAATCTATCCTGAAGTCCAGCGTTGAACAGAAGCTCAATTCTCCACAGGCCACCGCGATTATCCAGGGCAACATCAACACGGACATGACCACGTTCAAGGATGGCAACGTCGCTGGCGGCTTCAACTCTGTTATCCCAGCGCTGCTGTTCCTGGTCCTGTTCTACGTCGCGATCCTGTTACTTGGCAACCAGATGCTCAACTCCACCTTGGAGGAGAAGGAGAACCGGGTGACCGAGATGATCCTGACCACCATCAACCCCACCAGTCTGCTCCTGGGCAAGGTGGTGTCGTTGTTCATGGTCGGGCTCGTCCAAATGCTCGTTTTCGCCCTGCCCACTGTCTTGGGTTACCTGTTCCTCCGGGACCAGCTCAACATCCCCAACCTCGACCTGTCGGGGCTTGTTTTCGCCCCGCAACAGATGATCGTCGGGGCGCTTATTCTCTTCGGCGGTTTTTCACTGTTCACCGGTACACTGGTCGCCCTCGGCGCTGTCATGCCCACCGTGAAAGATGCGGGACCCATCTTTGGGGCGCTGATGGTCTTGATCTTCATCCCGTTCTACACGGTGTCCCTCGTAATCAGCGACCCGAACGCGACCATCGTCCAGATCTTCAGCTACTTCCCCTACTCCGCCCCCGTCACAGCGCTTTTGCGCAACGCGTTTGGAACGCTCCCGCTCTGGTCAGCGATCATCATCATCGCCGAGCTCTTCATCCTCTCCGCGATCGTGCTCCGCGTCGCGGTGCAATTGTTCAGGTATGGGTCCATCGAGTACTCGCGAAAAGTCTCAATCAAGGACGTGCTGACGCGACGTCGCGCGTTGGCGGCGACGATGGAATAGCAGCTTCGGCCACGAGACGATTGCGAACCGTCGCGCTCCACGAATGCTCGCTCTTTCTCTATGCCAGGAGAAGCGGACCGGATCGTGTCCCGAGATGACTTTTCTCCCGCTGCTGGCGAGAGGTTAGCTCGTCCTGATTTGCTCTACCCACTGATTCACCTGGCGGATGGCGTCGTCTAGTGAGTAGCTGATTCCTACCTCCGTGGCTGGGCGTTCGTACTCGTCCTCCCAGAGCGGATTGCTCACGATAAGAGGCGGCCACATTCGTGGAGGAAGTCCAAGGACCGTGGCTTCGGCGGCTCTGGCGGTAAAGACGTCCTCGGCCGCCGCTCTGAGCGGCTTCAGGTCTGTTGGCTGCGGGTAAAACGTGTTTCGGATTAGGAGTAGATCCACGATGTCGCGTACCCGGTTGTTGCTGAATGTAGGGGGTTGATGCGGGTCAGAGCAGGCGTGCAACTTCTGTGCCACTTGGTACGCGAGAGTGATTCCGGCCAGCTCTGCCGCCGGGTGGACACCAAAGTACCCCAGCCGCGGAGCAGGGAAGCGATCAGTGACGTCCGCGATGGCGCCCTCGGGGAAGGCCACTTCGACTTGGATGCGGCGCCACGTTACGCCTTTGAGACTGAGGACAATATGGAATCGCCGAGGTTTGACGCGGCGCGAGGTGGTCTCGATGACTGACACGTCGGAGCGGGTGAGGGTGATGTCGCCCCACGGCGCGGCCAACGCGCCATCGAGGGCGTGGAGAAATTCGTCGAGTTCCCCGCGGAAGAGGGTGTCCACGTCTTTTGTTGCACGGCTGGCCAGGACAGTTTCAAGCGGTCAATGCAAGGGTGTGGTTCCGGTGACCTCCTAATCTGCTTCTTGGAAAGGAGCGAGAATGGGACGAAAACCAAAGCCACCGGAGCAGCGGATGGCGTTCTTTACGGCACGTGCGTCGGGTGCGTCGCTTAGAAAGTCCGCCGCACTGACGGGCATATCGAGGTCGACGGCCTGTCTGTGGCTCAAGCAGTCCGGTGGTGTCAGACCGCGGGCGACGAAGCCTCGGCCGGCCTTGCGATTGTCGCTCGACGAGAGGGAAACCATCTCGCGCGGCCTCGCCGCAAACCGGTCACTGACAGCGATCGCCAGCGAGCTAGGTCGGCCAGTCTCCACTGTTTCGCGGGAGGTGCTTCGTAACAGTGGCAGAAACGGCTATCGTGCCGCTCATGCTGAACGCCTCGCAGAGGCCGGAGCTGGCGGCCTCGACTCGGGAAACTCGCCACTGACGATCGATTGCGCGAGCACGTGGAATCCAAACTCAAGGTCTGCTGGTCTCCGCAACAGATCTCGAAGCGCCTGATCGCGGAGTTCCCAGACGACCCGGGCATGCGGGTGTCTCACGAAACCATCTACACCTCGCTCTTCGTCCAGGCCCAACCTGGTCTCCGAGCGGAATTGACCACCAAGCTCCGGACCCGGCGCTTGCGCCGCCATCCGCAACGGCGCGTTGCCTCCGGCGGGAAGAAGTCACGGATACCAGGCCTCGTGCCCCTGAAGGACCGTCCCGTCGAGGCGAACGACCGCAAGACACCCGGGCATTGGGAAGGCGACATGATCGTCGGACGCTACGGGACCTCCCACATCGTGACCCTGGTC
This sequence comes from Cryobacterium sp. MDB2-A-1, assembly GCF_004402675.1. NCBI lineage: Bacteria > Bacillati > Actinomycetota > Actinomycetes > Micrococcales > Microbacteriaceae > Cryobacterium > Cryobacterium sp. MDB2-A-1. Next base: position 33,804 of record NZ_SOFK01000049.1, read on the forward strand.
GAACGACACAGTCGCATCCTGATCGCCATCCCGCTCCCACACGGCGCCAAAAGCGAAATCGTGATCGCGGCGCTCATCGATGCCTTCAAAAAGCTGCCCACGCCCATGCGCCGGACTCTGACCTGGGACCGCGGCAACGAAATGGCCCGCCACGCAGATTTCACGACAGCGACCGGGATTCCCGTCTTCTTCTGCGACGCCTACTCACCCTGGCAACGCGGCACGAACGAAAACACCAACGGCCTGCTGGAGTGGTCCCCGAAAGTTGGACACCGAATTTAGGGTTCCATCTTCAGGGAGTAGTCAGATGTACTCGAAAAGCACGTTGAGTCACTCCGAGGCCGTT